>DMJJ01000372.1 GCA_003452185.1 Verrucomicrobiales bacterium
TCGGGGCGCTCACCAGCTCACCGTTCATGATCTGCAGGCCGCGCGGGTCCCCGATGTACGGACCGTTATCCACAACATAGAAGTCCCCGTTGATCCCGACGAGCGGCTTTCCCACGGAGGGGGGCACGGAGCGAATCTGGCTTCCCAGGGTTCCCAGCCCCAGGACCGTATTCCGGGCGTGGGTGCTGACAAACCCAAGGTCGGACCGACTCCGGTCAATCTTCACAATGTGGATGCTCCAGGGGACCTCCCCCTTCTGGTCATGCCAGTAGGCGATCCCTGGAAGGCGCTGTGCACCGGCCGGTTCTTTCGAACCGGCTTTCGCCGCCGGGCTCTCGGCCGCCTTTGAGCATCCCGCCAGCAGGAGAGCGAGCGCCGCGATGAGGAGCGGCGGCCGCAGGGCGCAACCCCCATGGCCCTGCTCCGACACTCCACCGTCCGAACGAACCACCAGCCAGCCCGGAAGCGTGGGGCTGATCCTCGAACGACGGGCCGGGACGGACGCAATCATGGGGGAGTTGTGTAGCGGAACCCCCCCACGCGATGCAATCCTGGAAAGGGCTCCACCCCCTCCTGCGAGCCACCTGAACCACCCCCGGCCCCCCGGTCCCCTTCCAACGGGAGGCGGACCCCTTCCGCTGAGAGGTGTCCGGATTTCGTGGGACGGTGTCCCGGGACAGGACAACCCCGCCGGGATTGCAACCCCATTGGGAGGATGGGGTTTCCGTCGGAGGGTCTTCCTCCCCCGGCAGCGCCGAAACCGGGGTGGCACGGCCGAGGGGGGCTTTTGAAGGGGTTTTTGAAGTCCCGGCCAACCCGCCACGGCCAAAGCCCTGGAAAGTTGTCCTGTTTCTGGATGCTTTGAGACGCCCCGGGGGCACAGAGCGGCCGGTGTCTCATCCGTGGCAAACCCCTTGCTAGAGGGTCGCCTGCGCAGCGGTGAGGTCCGGAAGAAGCGCGCGGGGAGCATCGGCTCCCGGAGAGTTCGGCCAGGGATGGCCGGAACACAGGAACGCTCGGACCCGCGGATACAGGAAGTCGTATGAGCAAGCAATCTTCGGTCTGCCTGGAGGAGACAACGCTCCTCGCCAAATCACGGAAGAAGAAGGAGAAAGGGGAGGCCGCAAAACGGGCCAAAACCTGGCCGAAGGCTGGAACGGCGGAAGAGGCCCGGATGGTGGAGGAGAACCTCGGCATGGTCCGATCGGTGGTCGCCCGCCTCAGCCTCAATCTCCCAACCCACGTCGACGGGGACGACCTCTACAGCGCCGGGCTGGGGGGACTCCTCAATGCCATCCGCGGCTACGATCCCCGCGCAGGAACGAGCTTTGAAACCTACGCCCGGGTGCGCATCCGCGGTGCGATCCTCGACGAGCTTCGCCGCATGGACTGGGTGCCCCGCTCCATTCACACCAAGGCCCGCCGGGTCCACGCCGTGGCCAAGGAGATCGAGCAGAAGAAAGGCCGACCCGCCACGGAGGAGGAGATGGCCAAGGCCCTCAAGATGCCGCTCGGGGAGTACTGCCGTCTGGCGGAGGAGATCCGCCCCGCAACGATCATCAACCTCGACGCCGACCTGGTCTCCGAGACCGACGACGCCCTGTCGCAGTACGAAAGCCTGGCCGACATCCGGGCCGAGGACCCGGTGGATGGGGCGTTCCGCAGGGAGCTTGGCGACCTCATCGTGCGCCAGTTGCACAAGCTGCCCGAGATGCAGCGGAAGGTGCTCGCCCTTTACTACTTTGAGGAGCTTCGCCTGGCGGAGATCGCCGCGGCCTTCGGTCTCACCGAATCCCGGATCTGCCAGATCCACTCCCAGGCGCTCCAGACCATCAAGGGTTGCCTCCAGCGCTGCGATCCCTGCTTCATGCAGCCCTACAGCTTCTGAGCCTGCTTGACTTGGGGTGGTCCCCCGGGGGAATGGTGGGGAATGACAGAAGCCCCCGCGCCCCATGGCCCACGCCCTCACGAGCGCCTCGGGTCCCTCCCCGGCCTGAAGCCCGCACATCGTTGGATGGCCGGCTCGCTGGCCTTCCTCCTGGTCGCGGGCTGCAGCTCCTACCGTCCCCCGGGACGGGCGCTCGGAAGGGCCGGGGATGAAATCGTCGTCGCGGGGCAACTCTTCCACACCGGGTCACGGGTGGTCCTCTGGATGGACCCGGGCGGCTACGACGCCTACCGGACGGAACGACGCTTCGTCCCCCTCGCGGAATCCAGCTGGGAGAAGTCCAAGCCGGGGCTTCCCGCGAGTGCCTCGCCCAACCGCTTCGGGCTTCGCCAGGATCACCTGACCCCGGAGCAACTCGAGCAGGTGCGGGGTGGCGGATGGCCCCTTCCGTTGCTCCAGAACGTGGTCGACCAGTTCGTTCTCCATTTCGACGCGAGCGGCACGAGCCAGCGCTGCTTCGAAACCCTCCACGACAAGCGGTGCCTGAGCGTGCACTTCATGATCGACCTGGATGGCACGATCTATCAGACCCTGGACCTCAAGGAGCGGGCGTGGCATGCGACCTCGTCCAACAGCCGCTCCGTGGGAGTTGAGATCGCGAGCCCGGGGGCGTTTCCCGTTGGCAAGGCCGAGGCGCTGGACAAGTGGTACGGGAAGGATTCGCATGGGGCCACTCAGATCACCCTCCCCAAGGATGGCAAGGACCCGGGATTCAAGGTGCCGGGATTCATCCCCCGGCCGGCCCGCCCCGCCCCGGTTGAGGGAACCCTCCAGGGACAGGCGCTGCGCCAGTACGACTTCACCCCGGAGCAATACGCCGCCCTGGCTCACCTGACGGCCACGCTCTGCTCCGTGTTTCCGAGGTTGAAGTGCGACTATCCCCGTGGTGCGGACGGACGCCCGGTGATGGAGAAGCTCCCGGAGGCCACCCTCAAGCAGTACCAGGGGTTGATCGGCCACTACCACATCCAGGCGGACAAGGTTGACCCGGGTCCGGCATTTGACTGGGATCGGGTGGTGAGGCGGGCCCGCCAACTGCGCGGCAGCCCCCCCGAACCGAAGCCGTGACGGGGGACGACGGGGGCCTCATCCAAGAATCGGGGCCAGAAGGGTGTCGGCACCGCCGCGGATGACATCGGCGCAGGGAAGGCCGGTCTCCCCCTCGACGCGGGCCGCCTCGGCACGGGCCTCCTCCTCGGTGAGATCCCAGGAATTGAGGGCAATCCCCACCACCCGCGCCGGGGCGAACGCGCCGGCGCCGCGCGCCACATCCTCGTTCAGACGCACGACATCCCGAAGCGGCGGAACCGCGATGTGGGGGAAGTTCTTCAAGTGGGTCATCCCGGCCCGGTGCACCAGGATCAGGTGGGTCGGCTGGGTTCCGCGGATCAGCGGGAGGGTGGCCGTGGAGGCCGGGTTGAGCAGCGACCCCTGCCCTTCGACGAACAGAAGATCGTTTCCCGGCCCGTGCAGCATCATCTGGTGCTCGATGGCCCCGCTCGCATAGTCGACCCGCACCCCGTCGAGCGCCACTCCGTCGCCCGCGATCATCATGCCGGTCTGCCCCGTGGCGATGAACTTCGACCGCAGCCCCCGACGGCGGGCCGCCCGGTCGAGCTCCAGGGCCGCGGTCATCTTCCCGACGTTCATGTCGGTCCCGACGAAGAGCACCCGGCGGCAGGCCAGCCCCCGGGCCGCGCCGCTCCCGACACTCAGCCCCGGGGGCTCCTGCCGCATGTCCCAGACCCACTGGCCGGGCCCGAGCGAGGAGCGGATCACCGGGTCCTCGTTGAGTCGCGTGTGCAACCCGTTCTGAATGCAGACGCCGTGCCGCACCGCGGTGCGGATCTCCTCCAGCCACGCTTCGGGAAGACGGCCGCCAGTGGGGGCGATGCCGATCGAGAGGACGTCGGGCCTGTGTGCGAGGGCTTCCGCCACCGAGCGGACGATCGGGATCTCCCGGTCGAACCGCATCCGTGTCAGCGCCGCGAGCGAACCCCCGGGAGAATCCTCATCAATGACCGCCACGACCTCGGCCTCCGAGTACCGAAGGAGGCTGAGCCCCGTCTTTCCGTTGTTCCGGCCCGTCAGCCCTCCATGCTGAAGGAGGATGGCCCGCTGGCCCGACCTGAGCTTACTCGGCTGGTTCATAAGCGACTCCAAACCCGGCTCCCCTTGGGAGCTCGAGCCCCCCGCGAACAAAGCGCGCCCCGCGGAACGGGTCCCCGACAAGATTCAGGTGGCTGTCGAGGTCGAGATAATCCACCAAGGGGCCGAGGTGCGCGGCGGCCGTGTTGGAAAGCGCGCTGCTTCCATAGCACCCGAGCATGATGCGGAGGCCATGGGCCCGGGCCGCGTGAATCATCCGAATCGCCTCGGGCACGCCGCCGCACTTCATCAGCTTGATGTTGATTCCGTCAACCACACCGGCCAGGGCGGGGATGTCCCTCGCCAGAAAGCAGCTCTCGTCGGCGATGATCGGCAGGACCGTGTCGCGCCGCACACCGGCGAGGTCCCGCTCCCGGCCGCGCGGCAGGGGCTGCTCAATATGGTCCACCCCGTGTCCGGCCAGCCAACGGCTGAGGGAGGGAAGATCCGTCGCCTGCCAGCCGCCGTTGGCGTCCACCCCGAGGCGGATCCCCGGCGGAAGGGCGGCATGCACCGCCTCCAACATCTGCCGGTCGGCCTCCAGCCCGGCGGGGGAACCGAGCTTCACCTTCACCGCCCGGATGTCCCCGAGGTCGAGCCATTGCCGGAGCCGTGCTACGGCCGCCGCAGGCTCGGAGATTCCAATGGTGACGGAGGTGACAGGGGCCGCGGCAGGGTCGAGCCCGAGAAGCCGCCAGACCGGCTCGCCGAGTCGGCGCCCGGCCCAGTCGACCATCGCCTGAAGGACCCCGGCCCGGGCGGCCGACCCGACCCCCGTCTCCACCAGCCGACGTTCAATCGACTCGCGGTCCCACGGGTCGGCGGCCCGCACCACCGGCATCGCCAGCTCAAGGCCGGCGAGGATCTCCTCAAGCCCCTCGCGCTGGCTCCCGATCGAAAACTCGCCGGCCTCCCCCCATCCCTCCACCCCGCCGGACTCAACCCGCACCCAGACCATGATGGATTCCGCGGAGGTCCCCCGGCTGATGGCCAGGGGCACGCGCTTGCGGAGTCGCAAGGTCTCATGCGTCACAGTGATCATGGTCGGCGGAGAAGGAGGGTGCCGGAACCCTCCCTCGATCGAAAGCAGATTTGCGGCGGGGACTGCGGCGCGATGGGGAGGGCGAGGGAAGAATCGGGCTCGCCCCCGGGGCGGCGACCGGCGATGCTCCATTCCCCATGAGTCGTGGTTCCGAATATGAACTGGTGCAGCTCGCCAATGGCAGCTACAGCCTCCGGTCGGTGGAGGAGGATGAGACCTTTCATCCCGTGATCGGCCCGGTGGCCGAGGCCGAGGCGCTGTACGTCCGGCAGCTCAAGCTGGTCGAGCGCCTGCGGACCCACACCGGGGAGTTTGTCATCTGGGACGTCGGCCTGGGGGCGGCGGCCAATGTTCTCACCGCCCTCCGGTGCAGCCGGTCGGTTCCCGGCAAGCTCCTGGTCCTGAGCTTCGACCACACCCTGGAGCCGCTGCGCTTCGCGCTGAAGCACGCCGAGCCGCTGCGATACTTCCACCACTACGAGCGGGCTGTGGAGGACCTGCTCGACTCGGGGATTGCCCGCTTCCGCAACGGCCCGCAGGAGGTAGAGTGGCGCTATCTGGACGGCGATTTTCCTACCCTCGTCGCCGACCCCTCATCGGCCACCTGGCCCAAGCCGGATGCGATCTTCTTCGACGCCTTTTCCCCCGCCAAGAACCCGGAGATGTGGACCCAGCCGCTCTTTGCGTCGCTCCACGCCCTCCTCGACCCCGCGCGCCCGTGCGCGCTTCCCACCTACTCCCGGAGCACGCTCCTGCGGGTGTCGCTCCTGCTGGCCGGGTTTTTCGTCGGGGCGGGGCACGCCACCGGGGAGAAGGAGGAAACGACCATCGCCGCCAACAGCCTCGCCCTGATTGATGAGCCGCTCGACCGTCACTGGCTGGCCAAGGCCCGAAGATCCACCAGCGCCGAGCCGCTCTGGGAGCCCGTGTACACCCAGGCCCGCATGTCCCCTTCCACGTGGGAGCGCCTGCTGGCCCACCCCCAGTTCAGCGGGTCACTTTGAAGACTCGGAATCGACGGCCTCGAAGAGGCTGTTCAGGTCGTTGAGCGGGGCAGGCTTTGCCGGGGCGGGATTCAGCACCTGGCGGAGGTAGTCCACGGCCTGCGGGATGGTCTTGATCGACTTGGGCATCACGGCCCCCGCCGCGTTGGCATGCCCCCCACCCTTCAGCCGCTCGGCCACCTTCAGGGCCTCGCCGTTGCGACTTCGCAGGCTGGCCACCATGACCACGGTGCCCCGGCGGAAAAGGCTCAGGAGCACCGGATGCGGGGTCGCCTTCTCCTCAAGGAGCCGGTTCACGATGAGATTCGTGTTGCCGATGACCGTGTCCACATACCCGACCTCGGGGCTCAGGGCGACGACGTTTGGACGGCTCCACTCGTACCCGATCGGATCCTCCACCCGCCGCTTGGTCGCCATGACCTCCAGGAGGGGGTGGTCGAGCAACCGCTCAATCTCCCCGTTCACCAGGCGGTGGAGGTTCCAGAACTGGTACACCTTCACCAGGCTGGCGTAATCGGTGGCGGTCGCAAAGTCGGGATCCTCATCGAGGAAAAGGTCGGCCAGGTTGTTGAGATGCACCAGCCGGTCGAGCTGCGGAGACCCAAGCCCCTGGGCCTTGCAGAGCTCGTAGGAGAGAAGCCCGGCCGACTTCTCGGTGTCGAAAACAATCCGGGCATACCGCGGCATCGACTCCGTCGCGTGGTGGTCCACGAAGAGCCATCCCGGCTTGTCGAGCCGCGGCTCAAAGGCCAGGTCTGTCACCCAGGCACAGTGCTCGCGCGGCTCGCGCTGCTTCCATGCGTGGTAATGGTACGCCTCCAGGGGGACGGTCACGTTGAAGAGCTTCCGGGCCAGCCGCTGGAGGAGGACGCCCGACACCAGACCGTCGAGGTCGCTCTCGTGGGTAAAAATTACGCTCGGCCGCGGCAAGTCATTCATCGTCGTCAGCCTAGCCCACACTCCCGCCCTTTGGCTACCCCCAACGCATCACCGGATGTCCGGGGTGAGCTTCTCCCTCGCCTCATCCCACCGCAGCTTCTGCATCCGGTGGCTCCGGGCCAGCTCGTCGAGGAAGGCGGCCACCAGCCGCTGGAGGTCCCGCTTCTCCTGCTCAAGCCACCAGGCGAGGATCGGCAGGGCGAGCAGGATCAGCCAGATCCAGGGAAACTCCGGCTGCAGGATCCCGATCACCAGGAGCTCCACGCCCAGAAACGCCCCCAGGAAAAGCTTCGCCGGAAGCGACATCATCGGCACAAGCCGGCAACGGACCAGCCCCGGGAGGATCCCCTCCGACACCGTGGTGATCTGGCAATGGCTCCATCGGTTGCCGTAGATCTCCACATCGTAGTCGCTCCATCCGGCGTCGGCCTTGCTCTGCCACCCCTGCTGGTCCAGGGCCCGCAGCACGCTCTCCAGGAAGGCGCGGCGCTCCAGCCCCTCCTGCGACCAATAGCAGACCTGGTCGAGCAGCTCCTCGCGCCCGATCCGTTCCAGCGCTTCGTGGCGGGTCCAGCTGTCGGGCGGGGCATTGGGAACCCCGATCCGCCCCCGATACCGGGCGAACCCGCGCACCACCGGCTGGAGGAAAAAGAGCAGCATCACCAGGGGACGCGACCACGCCCGCTGACGGTCGGGCGGAAGCTCGGCCTGCCCCCCCGCCAGAACGCAGACCCCGATCGAAAGGAGGATCGAGACCGCGGCAAGGGGAAGCATCGAGGGAAACGCCACCGAGATGACCAGCAGCGGCAGCGTCACCAGGAGGTGATACTCCAGGCTGATGAAAAAGCCCATGACCGCCACCGGCTGGGCCGCGTAGAGCGTCTGGAAGAGCGCGGTGCCAAAGGGCCCGCGATAAATCATCGCCGGACGGAACAGCACCCCGAGGCGGGCGGGCGTGTAGATGCGCCCGCGCCAGATGCTCGCCCCGATCGCGTTGAAGTTCTCCGGATGCTTGCGGACCAGCAGCGCCTCGGCCTCGCCGTACCCGCGCTGCTGCCCGAGATACGCCCCCAGGGTCGACCGTCGGTAATGCCAGACGAAACCGGCAGGGGTGAACCCGATCTTGAACCCCCGCTGCTGAAGCCTCCAGCAGACGTCGACATCGTCCCCCGCCTTGCGGAACACCGGGTCAAAGCCGCCGATCTCCAGCAGGGCCCACCTGTAAAAGGCCATGTTGCAACCCGGCACATGCTCCGCCACCCGGTCATCCAGCATCACGTGGGCCGGGCCGCCCGGCGACGCCATCACCGCCGCGGCCACCGGGGAGTCATCCGGAGGGAGCAGGTTATGCCCCCCGATGCCGACAAAGCCCCCCGCCAAAAGGTCCCCCACCAGGTGATAGAGCCAGTCCTCATCGGCGCGGCAATCGGCATCGGTAAACGCAACGATCTCCCCCGTGGCCGCATGGATCCCGGTGTTCCGGGCGAAGGAGAGCCCCTGGTTGATATGCCGCTCGTAGCGGACGTTCTTGTACAGCTGGGCGATCAGCGGCGTGCTGTCCGTCGAGCCATCGTCCACCAGGATGACCTCGTAGTCGGGGTAGTTCAGCGCGCCGAGCGAGTCGAGGCACGCCTTCAGGGTGCGGGCCCCGTTGTAGCAGGCCACGACGACCGAAACCCTCGGATACCGCGGCAGGGGAAAGTAGGGGGCCCGTTCAAACCCGCGGCGCACCACCTCGAACGAGGCCTTCGGGGTCCGGTCGCGGGTGGTGAGTCCCATCTCCCATCCCTCCACCTGCCGTCCATCCTTGTGCCAATGATCGGTGAAACTGAACAGGATCGTCCCGGCCAGCCCGGCCCGGAACACCGACTCGATGTGCCACGCGAGGATCTCCCCCTTGAGATCCTCTCCCTCCCGCAGGGAATCGATCCCAAACTCCCCGATGACCAGCGGCAGGGAGTCGGCGATCATCTGCAGCCGGGCGAGGTAGTTCTCGAACGGGCGGCGATGATGCAGGTAGACGTTGAAGCAGGCGAAGTCGAGGGTCCGTGGACGGAGGAATTCGGTCGGGGGGTAGTTCGCGAACGTGCAGAGGCAGTCGGGATCCATCCGCTTGGCCTCGGCGACAAGCCCGTCGATGAAATCCTCAACCGCCCGGGCCCCACTCCAACGGACGATGTCCGCCGGGATTTCGTTCACGACGCTGAAGGCGAAAACCGCCGGATGCCCGCCGCAGGCCCGCACCGCCAACCCCACTGCCTCGCGCGCCGCCGCCTGCGGGCGGGGGTCGTCCAGGAAGCAGAGGTGCTTGGACCAGGGGATGTCGACCAGCAGCTTGAGATGAAACTCCTCCGCGAGGTCGAGGAACCACCGGGGCGGGGGGTGATAGATCCGGACAACGTTCGCCCCCAGCCGGCGGATCAACTCGAAGTCGCGACGGGTCTGCTCCGGGGAGACGAACCGGTCGCCGGCGGCATCCGGTTCGAAGGGGCCGTAGGTCACCCCCTTGGGATGGAATTTCTCAGCCCCAAGGCGGAACCCCTTTCCGTCCGTCCGTACCCGATGCGACATGGTGGGGCTGGCGGCCATGGGGTTCAGACTGCGGCGGGAGACAGATTCATCAATGTGCCGCAAGGTGATATCAAACCCGGCCCCGCCGGGGCAAGCCCTCACCCGGAGACCCTGCCCGAGGGGAACGGCTGAATACCCCCCGCCTCCCCAGCCGGACACGGAACGCCGGTGTTGTCCGGACACCGAACCCGGCGTCTACGGCGAGGCGACCTTCTCCCAACTGTTCCGCCACAAGGTCCCCTCGTGGTAGGAGGCAGGGAGGCTCAGGAGGATCCGGCCCATCAGGTAGAAGAACGCGATCGTGAGGCAGAGTCCGACCAATGCGTTTGCCCCCCGGAGGATCGTCGGGAGGGCCCCCCGCCCCGCCCCGCCACCCCCGCTCGAAAGGCGGCCGAGGCAGGCCGCGCAGAGCAGCCTCTGGTCGTGCTCCGTCACACATTCGCGGCAAAAAAATCGCCGGCACCCGGGGCACCGGGCCGCGGCCTCCCGCGCCGCATGATGAAAACAGGTTTGCTGAAGGAGCGGACGGCTCATGCCTGGGGGCCGGGGTTCGTCGGCGCCGGGGGATCGGCCTCAGTCGCCCCGGACGCGGGGGTCGGTGACGCCTCCGGGGAAAGGGAGGAACCCACGGACCCGTCGGGCGCCGCCGCGGCCGACGACACTTGCGCCGCCTCGATGAACGGGCGGACCTTCCCAAGGAAGGCGCGGGCCGCCCGCATGCGGCTCAAGGCGTGGAGACGGGTCGACTGCACTCCGGTCTGGATCTGGCAGACACAGGTCGGTCCCAACACCAGGCTGTAGAGCAGCAGCACCAGGAACAAGACCGCCCCTCCCATCATCACCGACCCGACCCCGGGATCCGAGGAGAGGAAACCGACCAGCCCGAGCCAGAGGGTCACGATCAGGAGGATCAGGGAAGCCAGGCCGCCACGCGGGGTCCGTCGCAGGGAGATCGCCTGGATGTCGCGGAAGAAGAACCGGCGGTAAGTCTCGTGAAACCCGTTCGATTCGATCGCCAGGATGTGATCCGCCCCGAGGTGGAGCCGATGCCGTGCCACCACGGTGGACCCGCGTCCGGGAAGCTTTTCATACGGGGGCTCGCTGCTCATGAGCGATTCCTGAGGAGGGCGACCAGGATTGCCACCCACCCGACGATCTGGGCGGTCGCCAGGAGGATCGCCAGCCAACTCCGCAGCCGGCTCCTGGGGATGAGGCTCCCGGGGGCGCGGAAGGACCGGATCGCCAGGAAGAGGGCCATCGGGGCGCTGACGAGGGTGAAGGGCCAGATGAGGATCGGCACCACCGCCAGGGTCAGCGCGGCGGAATCGAACAGAAACCGACGCGTCTCGAGCTCCGAGACGCCCCCCTGCCTTCGGGCCGACTCGAGGCACGGGGAACAGAGATGCCGGCCCGCCATCTCGAGATCGCACAAGGCGCAGAGAAACCGGCCGCAGGCGTCACACGGAACCTCCGCTTTCTTCCGGGGATGAAAAAAACAGGCCGCCTCCCCCTCCGCCACCACCAGCGCCGGGGCGCGCCCCGGCTCCATCGGACGCCGCAGCGAGGGGAACGGCACCACCTCCTGGTCGGTGGCGCAGGAGGGACAGGCGATGGAGAGTATCTCCCCCGCGCCCGGGGCCGGAAGCGGGATCGGCACGTGACATTCGATGCAGGGAACCTGGCTCGACATCAGGATCCACCCCGCTCAGGAAGACCGCACCCGGGTTCCGCACACCTCCTCGTAAAAGGAGGCCCACATCGACAAGGTCACCGGAGCCGTGAACAGGATCCCGACGCACAGGAGCACCACCCCCCCGGCGAACAGGAGAATCGAGAGAAGCGCGAGCAACAACACCGCCCCGAGGTGCCGGTTGATGATCCGACGGCTGGCATTCATCGCCTCCCATGGGCCGTACCCGCGGTCCATGACCAGCGGGAGGGCAAAGACCCAGGCAACCCCGAGGTACATCGCGAAGGGCAAGGCCACCAGGGCGAGAATCCCCGGCAACACCCAGTCGGAGGGCTGCAACTGGGCCCCATGGTTCATCATGACCTTGACCAGCAGCATCGCGCCGGCAGGAATGAACGGAAGCACGCTCAGCAGCCCGGTCAGCAGGTTGACCAGCACCAGCGGCCACCAATGGGAGGAAAACCCGCTGAAGACGTCGCCAATCGAGGTGTCCTCCCCCCGCACCGCGCGGACAAATACAATCCACATCCCGGCCATCAACGGCCCGTTGATCACCAACCCAATGCAGGGCCCGATCATCGGGATCGCACCGCCCGCCATCATGCAGAGGTAGGCCACCACCAACCCTCCCAGCAGGAGGCCGACCTGGTTCTTGAAGACCCGCCAGCCGTTGGAAAGGCACCCCATCGCATCGATCGAACCCGACCGGTCGGCGGAGAGCCTCACCAGGGTGTCCGGATCAAGCTCCTGCAGGGACTCATCCGTCGGGGCAATCGTCGCCCCCTCCTTGAGCCGCTGGAGGAGGGTTGGCTTGCAGATCGCGCAGACAAGCCTTCCCTCCACCCGGACCAGGTCGTCCGAGGGGAATGGGTTGTTGCAGACCGAGCAAACGGTTGTGCTCGCCATCGACGGCTTGGCCATCGAGGGGGTGGCCATGGAGGGCGGCGCCGCGGCATCGGCAGGGGAGGTCGCAGCCAGCTCGGCCGACCCGGTGGAGGCCGGCTTGGCACGCCAGTCGGGAAGCCCCTCGGTCCAGACCTGCTCGTACGGAAGCCACTGCGGCATCCCCTCGCGCCAGACAAGCGTCGAGCCGTTGATCGCGCCCCCCAGCACCAGCCGCGCGAACTCAAGCTCATCCACCGGCCCTGCCTGCTGTCCATCCTTAGCGTAGTACCAATTCATTCCGTGAGGCCTCCAGCGAAGGGTCCCGGCGGATCGCCATGAGGGACACCCCTCCGCATTCCCGGGAGAATCATATAAATCCCGCCGAGGGCAACCCTTTTTTGGAAACTAAGGCGGCTCCCAGCAGGAGGAGAGCGGAGAGAACCCCGAGGGCGATCTCCTCCACACCCGATCCCCCGAGCGCCGGGAGCCATTCGGCTTGGCCGACAAGATAGAGGGCGGCGAGGACCAGCAGTGGAATCCCGGCCCCCACGAGGTCCAAGAGCTTTCCGACCGGGATGCGGCTGGCCTGGAGCCGCTGCATCCCCGCGGCGTACTCCGCCTCCAGTCGGGCCCTCGCCTCCTTCCGGTGCCGTTCGGAAACCTCCCGCACCCGCCCCACCTCCTTCCAGAGCCGCTGGTCGAATCCGGTGGAGAGCTCCGGGCGGCGAAGCCCCCGATCCATCCATGCACCCCCCCGCCGCACCCCCTCGATCCAGTCGCGGCAGCCCGGGCACCCCCCTGGGGAAGAGGCCTCCTGCGGAGCGGGTTCAACAATCTCCAGCAACGATCGATGGCACAGGGGGCAGTTCATGGCGGGGGGAGGGAAAGCGCCGGCTCGGGGCCGGGCGGGTCATGGAACACGGGAGGGCGGGAGGCGACTCGGAGGAGCTCCTGGCGACCCCGGAAAAGGAACGTCTTCACAGTCCCGACCGGGATCCCGAGCATCGCCGAGACCTCCTCCAAGGAGTGCTGCTCGAGGTGAAACAGCACCACCACGCGACGATAGCGATCGGGGATCTGGGCCAGCATCCACTCGAGGTCCGCGGCCTGGCCTGGCTGGGGCTGCGGGGCATCGGCCGCAGCGACCGCCTCGACCACCCCCTCCAGCTGGGGGT
>DMJJ01000339.1 GCA_003452185.1 Verrucomicrobiales bacterium
TGGTAGTGGATCGGGATGCTGACGGTGAGGAAGCTGAGGGGGATGTTCCGCCCGGCCAGCCCGGGATCCGTGACGTCGCCCCCGGCCGACTGGCTTGGGGTGAGAAGGTTGAACTCCTCCTTGAAGTGGCTGACGGTCCAGAGGAAGGCCATCTCGTCCTTGCGGCTCTCGTCGGGGATCCCGCCCACCGTGAACGACTGGATCTGCTCGGTCCGGTAGCGGCGGATTTCATCGATCGGCCACGGGCGGGTGAAATGGAGTCCGGGGTTGAGGATCTCCCGACCCGGAACCGGCCGTCCGAACCGCTCCAGCAGGGCCTGCTCGCCCGGGTTCACGAAGGTGATGCTGGAGGAGAGGAGAAGCAGCCCCACCTGCCCAAGGAAGAGCCACCCGGCGGAGCGCTGGAGAAACTGGTAGAACCAGGTGTCCGAGACCTTGAACCCGAACTGGTAGTCGAGGGCGCTCGCCGCCGTGCTGAAAACCCCCTCCGGGTGGCTCAGCAGCCCGACCAGCCGGCTGTCGTAAAGCGGATGGGCCACCTTGCCCCGCACGCGGGGCCGGTAGCGCTCCAGCACCACCGCCACCAACCCCTCGAAGGCCAGCACCCCGAGAAGGAGGCAGAGGGCGCGGGCGGCGTGCAGATCAGCCCTCGGAAACTCAGCGACCGCAGCCCCCAGCACCGCCGTCGTCACGGCGCAGAGATAGGCGGAGAGGAGCAGGAGATTGCCGCTCGGGCGGAGCAGCCGGAGGCCCTCAAGGCGGGCAACCCCCGTGGAGTACTGCCCGACCATGAAGAGGAGGATGAAGAGCCCGCCGAAGAGCCCGAGCGCGAGGAGCGGGGAGTTGAGCGCCGGGGTGACCGGGGCGCCGATCCAGCGCCAGCAAAGGTACGCGACGTAGGCCTGCCCCAGGGAGACCAGCCCGGTGAAAACCGGGACCAGCACCCGTTCAAACAGCTCGCGCGACCGTCGGGCGGGGTAGGCCTCCGCCTCCGATGTGTTGAACAGGGACTGCGCCCCCCCGGCCCGGGTGACCTCCTCGAACTCGAGGCGCTCGAGACGCTCCTGCTCCTCCAGGCGGAGCTGAAACCAGCTCACCAGCGCGGTGAGGACCCCAAACGCCATGATGAAGCTCGCCACCTGGCCGGTGAACGTCTGCGTGTTCCGGGCGATGCCATACCCCAGCACCGCCGCCAGGAGCAGCAGGAGAAAGTTGGTCACCGCGCCGCGTTGTCCGTTTCGTTCCATGATCAGCTCAGTTCCCGATCCTCAAACAACCCCAGCCCGACGGCAAGCGCCGCCCCGGAGTAGCAGGCGGCATAGGCGAAGGCGGTGGCGACATACGACCAGGGAATCGTCCTCCCCTCCGCGAGCCCGTTGGCCATCCAAAACTGCTGCCAGTTGGGGAGGACCAGGTACAGCATCCTCGCCCAAAAGTGTCCCTCACCAGCCGGCCGGCCGAACAGGTAGTCCGACATCAGCCCGACCAGGAAAAATCCGCCGCACACCGAGAGGGTGGAGATCATCTCCAGCCGCGTGGAGCAGGCGAGGGCCAAGGCGGCCACCATCCAGATGGCGAACAGGAGAAGGGCCCCGGCGTTGAGCATCCGCCAGTCGATCCCCGCGGCAAAGGACTGCGGCTTCCCATCCCGGTCAAAAAAGTTGATCACCACAAAGGCCACCGTGACGGCGATCACCAGGCAAAGCAGGGCGTCGGAGACAAAGGGGCGGCGGAGGAAGTAGTTGGAAAACCCGGCCGCGAGGTACGCGAGGAGGATCGCCCCGAAGAAGATCCCCAGGGCCTGGAGATCCGCCTCCCCGTAGGCGTCGTACGCCATCCTCGAGGCCAGGAGGCAGGCGACCATGTTCAAATAGACCGTGACGAGCAGGATGACCACCAGCCCCGTGTAGCGGGCGAGGAGGTAACGGGCCCGGCCGACCGGCTTGGAAAGGAGGGTCAGGGCGGTGCCGGTCCGGATTTCCCGGGCCACGGTGTTGGAGGCGCTGAGGATTGAACCGAAAAGCCCGGAGAGGAACATCACCGCAAGGACCGAATCCTTCACCAGCTTGGGGTCGTCCCCGAAGCCGAAGTACGGGATGGAAGCCAGAAAAACAATGACCAGCGCAGAAGCGGTCGCCAATAGCAGCACCACCGGCTGTCGGGCGAGCTCCATGAAGCCATTTAGAGCGATAGCGGCGAATTGCTGCATCTGCTTGCGAGAGCCAATGTAGGAGCAGGGGTGCTGGTTGCCAATAATTATTAGCCCGGGGGGGGTTGGGGGGGGTGCGATTGGAAGTAGGTGGGGTAGCACGGTGGGAGAGCCGCACGAGATCGAGCATGGGAACGCTTCTCTCGGTCGGGCCGGGGTCCTCTCCCCCTGCACTCCGCCTCCCCGCGTCGCTGCGATTCCCAGGAGGAGGAGAGGTGGTGTGGATCGACGTTCCCGCATCCCTTCCAGGGTGAGCCGGACGGAGCGTGGGTCCGGGTCGGGAGCTCGCTCTGGTCAGCTCCAGCGTGAAGGGGGCCCGGGTGCCTGTTCACGCACGTCCGCTGTTCGCTTCGGAATCGCGGAGACGCGGTGGCGCAGAGGGGGGGGAGGGACTGAGAAAGGGTTTTGTTGGGGCTGGGATGCCTGCGCAGAAAGGGAAGCGTCCAGGCCGGGCAGCGCCAAACCAGACACAATCATGACACTTCGGCGCGTTCGACCCCGCAGACTCGGTCGTGGGATGACATCACGACCGGGAATCGATAGCCTCGGGAAACGCCTGACCCGATGATGACGCCGAGCCCCAAGTGCGTGGCTGCTGAATCCTCCCTGGCTCCCAGCCCGGCGGGGGAAGGCGGATTTGGGTGGCGGGCGGCGGCGATCCTGCTGCCGCTGCTCCTGCTTGCCGGCCTCGGACTGCAGGGCGTGGTGGAGGACCGGCGGGAGGTCGAGCTCCGGGCACGGAACGAGGCGCTCGGGCTCTGCAACCGGATCGCCCTCGGCCTGGAGGCGCAACTGGCCTCCGACGCGGCCGAGCATGCCGCGGCCTCGGAGGCCGCCTGGGTCGACCTCCTGCAGAGGGCCAGGGGCTTCCCGGTCGCCCCGACCCCGGAGCCCGTCGCCCGCTGGGATGGCCATCACCCCGGGACCCCCATCGGGTCGATTCTTCTCCCCCCCCTGGTCCGCACCCGGGAAGGGGGGCTGCTTGCCCCGATCCCGGGAACCCTTCCCCCGACTCCCCCCGGGTGGCTTCAGCTCCTGGATGCCTCGGCACGCCGGGGGCTGGAGGAGGCGCATCGTGCCGAGCGGGCCGGGGAGGCAGGGGGGCGGGCCCCGGCCGATTGCTGGCGCGCTTTTGGGGAGGCCGCGGGGCCTGAGGCACGCCCCTTTGCCCGGCTGGGAGAGTTGCGCGCCTCGACCGGAGGAAACCCCGCCGACCGGACCCGCGGGCTGGAACAGCTCCTCTCGGCGGAAGGGGAATCGGAGTCGGGGCTTCCCGTGGCGGCACTCGCCGCCCTGGAACTGCTGAAACCCCGGGGAGAGGCCCCGGCCTGGAGCCCCGGCCCCGTGGCCCTGGGGCGGATGGTTGACCAGATCGTGCTCAGGCACCCATCGATGCTGACCCCGGCCGTGATTGACGCGCTCGAGCCACGGCTCGTCGCCGCACACGGCCCCGGAGAGGGCGAAGCCCCCCGCGCGGCACGGCGGGCGGTGCAGCTGGGAGAGGAGGCGGGACGCCTGGGGCTGCGGGTGCCCGTGGCACCCGGCGACGCCTGGGTTGAGGATGACGGGGCCGCGTGGCTGGCGCGGACCAGCCCGGCGGCGGAGGGGGGCCTTGCGACACGGTTCCTGCCGGTCCGAGTCGTGGAGTCGATCGTGCGCACCAGCATCGAGACCACCCGCCCGGCCGTCCCCTCCCATCTCCGAATCCAGGTGCGGGTGGCGGAGCGAGCCCTCACCGACCGGGCACAACGCCCACCGGGCGGAGAAGCCCGGCTCCTGGGCACGAGCCCGGGGGCAAAACCGCGGGTGGACGGGGCTCCCCGGGTCGAGGTGGAGGCATGGCTGGACGATCCAGCCTCCCTGTACGCAAGCGAGCGGAGGCGAAGCCTCCGAACCGCGGGAGTGATCCTGGTGGCAACGGTCTCCGCCCTCTGGGGATTGCTCGCCACATGGCGCGCTTTCCAGCGCCAGCGGCGGCTGGCCGAGGAGCGGAGCAACTTCGTGGCCGGGGTCTCGCACGAACTGCGGGCCCCGATCGCCGCCGTCAGCCTGATGACCGAGAACCTGGCAGGGGACTCCCCCCCGGGGCCGGAGCGGACCCGGGAATACTACGACCTGATTCTCCAGGAGTGCCGCCGGCTCGGGGGGCTGGTGGAAAACGTCCTGGATGTGTCGAGGATTGAACGGGGGGTGCAACAGTACGAGCTTGAGCCAACGGGGCTCGCCAGCCTGGCGGCCTCGACAGTCGAGGTTCTGAGGCACGCCGCCGCCCGCCGCGGGGTGGAGCTCCAATACCACGTCACCGCAGACCCCGGGCTGCAGGTCGTGTGCGATGGCAGGGCCATCCAGCAGGCGCTGGTGAACCTG
>DMJJ01000357.1 GCA_003452185.1 Verrucomicrobiales bacterium
CGGGTCTTCCTCGACACCATCGGACGGCTCCCCACCCCCGGGGAAGCCCGGGAGTTCATCGCGGATCCCTCCCCGGAAAAGTACCCACGCCTGGTCGACCGGCTCCTGGGCCGCCCGGAATATGTCGATTACTGGGCCTACAAGTGGTCCGACCTGCTCCTGGTCACCGGCGCGAAGCTCCGGCCCGAGCCGCTCAAGGCGTACTACGGCTGGATCCGGGCCCGCGTGGCCACCAACGCCCCGTGGGACCTCCTGGTCCGGGAGCTCATCACGGCTCGCGGTTCCTCCACGGAGGAGGGGGCATCGAATTTTTTTGCCGTGCATCAGGATCCCGAGGCGATGGCCGAAAACGTCAGCCAGGCGTTTCTCGGCCTCTCGATCAACTGCGCCCGGTGCCACAACCATCCGCTTGAGAAGTGGACCAACGACCAGTACTACCAGTTCGCGAATCTCTTCGCCCGGGTCCGGGCAAAGGGATGGGGTGGGGACGCCCGCAGCGGCGACGGGCAGCGCACCCTGTACGTTGAACCGAGGGGGGACCTGATCCAGCCACGGACCGGCAGGCCGCAGCCCCCCGCGCCGCTGGACGCCCCTCCGCTTCCCCCCGATGACCCGGGGGACCGTCGCGAGGCCCTGGCGGCGTGGCTCACCAGCCCGTCCAATCCCTACTTCACCCGCGCGATCGTCAACCGGGTGTGGGCCCACTTCCTCGGGATCGGGCTCGTGGAGCCGGTCGATGACCTCCGGGTCTCGAACCCCGCGAGCAACGAGCCGCTCCTGGCCGGGCTCGCGGCCCACCTCGTCGGGAATCACTACGACCTGAAGTCGTTGATGCGGCTGATCCTGAACTCCGAGACCTACCGTCGCTCGGGGGACCCCCTTCCGGGGAACCGGGAGGACCATCGCCAGTACTCGCATCATTACCCGCGAAGGCTCCCGGCGGAGGTCCTGAGCGACGCGATCGCCGACGTCACGGGGGTGCCTGACAGTTTCAAGGAGCTCGCCCTGAACGATGGATCCTCCGAGGCCACCGCGGCCTACAAGGAGGGCACCCGGGCCCTGGAGCTCGCCGACGCCTCGGTGAAGTCCTACTTTTTGAAAACCTTCGGCCGCAACCAGCGGGAGATCACCTGCGAGTGCGAGCGATCGAACCAGCCGAGCCTTGTCCAGGTGCTGCACCTCTCCAACGGGCCGACGATCAATGAGAAGCTCGCCTCCAAGGAGGGCCGCCTCTCCCGCCTCCTCGCCGCCAACCCGCCCTTCCCGGACCTGATGCGCGAGGCCTGGCTGCTCTGCCTGAGCCGGGAGCCGACCGTGGAGGAGCAGACGCGCCTCGAGTCTCTCATGGGCGGCGTCCCCGCCGGGGACCGGCGCCAGGCTGCGGAGGACCTGCTCTGGTCGCTGCTCACGAGCCGGGAGTTTCTCTTTCAACACTGATGATCCTCCCCTTCCCCACCCTCCGGCGCAGCCCGCTGACCACCTCCCTGGTTCTTGCCGCGGGGCTCCTCCCGCTGCAGGGGGCCGAACTCTCCTATGAGCGCGATGTGGCCCCCATCCTCCGCAGCCACTGCGCCGGGTGCCACAACGACGTCGATCTCTCGGGCGGCCTTTCCGTGGAGCGCTACGCCACCCTGCGCACGGGGGGCAAGGAGGAGGGGGATCCCCTCATCCCGGGCAACCCCGACGCCTCATTCCTCCTTCGGTCCCTCGAGGGGAGGACCTCCCCGAAAATGCCCCCCAAGGAGGAGCCCCTCGTGCCGGCAGGGGAGATCGCGCTCCTTCGACAATGGATCGCCGGGGGAGCCAAGGGGCCGGCGGCGGACGGGTCGATCCTCGAGACCCTCGTCGTCCCCGAGGGCGGGGAGCGGAGCCGGCAACCCACCCCCGTGACAGCCCTGGCCCCCAGCCCCGACCACCGGAGGCTTGCGGTCGGCCGCTACGGCGTTGTGGAGTTGCGGTCGTCCGATGGACGACGCGTGCTCCGGACCATGGCGGGGCTTCCGGGCAAGGTGAACGGGGTGCGGTTCTCTCCGGACGGGCGCCTGCTGGCGATCGCCACCGGGATCGCCGGACTCCAGGGGGTCGCTCATCTCCACGATGTCGGCACAGGCAGGCTGATCCGGACCTTCGGGGGACATCGGGACCTGGTGCAGGCGGCGGAGTTCTCGCCCGACGGCCGGCTGCTGGCCACGGCCGGCTACGACCGCAAGATCCGGATTTGGACCCTCGCCTCGGGTCATCTGGAACGCGAGATCGCGGTCCATAACGGCGCGGTGTTCGACCTCGCCTTTTCCCCCGATGGGCGCGTTCTGGCATCGGCCAGCGCCGACCAGACGGTCAAGCTCTGGCGGGTGTCCGACGGGGAGCGCCTCGACACCCTGAACCAGCCACAGGGGGAGGTTTACAAGGTGGCCTTCTCGCCGGATGGCGGGCACATTGTGGCGGCGGGGGCCGATCGGCGGCTTCACCTCTGGAAGTTCACCTCCCACGAACAGCCCGGGCCGAACCCGGTAATCGAGTCCCGCTTCGCCCACGAGGCTGCGATCCAGGCCTTCTCCTTCTCCCCCGGCGGCCGCGAGCTCATCACCTCCGGGGCGGATCGATCGGTCAAGCTCTGGAGCTTCCCCGGACTGGTGGAACTCCATGCCTTTGCGCCGCAGCCGGACATCGTCGTCTCGTTCTCCCCGCCTGCAAAGGCCGGGGGGGAGTTCCTCTCCGGCAGCATGAATGGGACGATCACCCCGCTCCCGGTCCCCCGGTTGGCCGGGGCGGCGCGGGGAGGCCCGGAGCCGGCCGCCCCACGCCGAGGAAGCCCCGCGCCAGAGGGGACCTCGGACGCATCGACCCACCTCCCGCTGGTCACCGAGGTGGAGCCGAACGACCAGCCGTCGATGGCGCAGCCCGTGCGCCTCCCGGTCGAGATCCAGGGCCGGATCCAACACGGCGGGGATCGCGATCTTTTCCGGTTCCACGCCACCCGGGGGGAGGAGCTCGCCCTGGCGGTCAACGCGGCGCGATCGGGATCAAAACTCGATTCGCGCATCGAGGTGCTTCACGCAGACGGCACGCCCGTGGAACAGGTCGTCCTCCAGGCCGTGAGGGACTCGTGGTTCACCTTCCGGGGAAAGGACTCGGAAACCTCGGATGACTTCCGGCTGCAGAACTGGACGGAGATGCAGCTCGACCAATATCTGTACGCCGAGGGGGAGGTGGTCCGGCTCTGGCTCTACCCGAGGGGCCCCGACTCCGGGTTCAAGGTGTACCCGGGAACCGGAAAGCGGCAGACCTGGTTCTCCACCACCGCCGTGACCCACGCGCTCAATGCCCCGGCCTACATCGTGGTGCCAGGGCCTGCGGGAAGTCATCCCGTGCCCAACGGACTGCCGTTCTTCCGGCTCAACTACGAGAACGACGACGACCCGGCACGCCGCTGGGGAACCGATTCGCTCCTGCTCTTCACCCCGCCTGCCGACGGGGACTACCTCGCGCGCCTGACCGATGTCCGCGGGTTCGGCGGGGAGACAAACTTTGCCTACACCCTCGCAATCCGGGGAAGGCGGCCCGATTTCACGGTCGCCATCGAGGGCCTCAACCCGAAGGTAAGCCCGGGGAGCGGGCGGGAGATCCGGTTCACCGCAACACGCACCGAGGGGTTCGACGGCCCGATCCGAATTGAGGTCGAGGGACTCCCCGACGGGTTCACGTCGAGTCTCCCGCTCGAGATCGAGGCCGGCCAGGAGAGCGCCATCGCCACCCTGCATGCCGCGCCCGGCACCCGCGACCCGGATGCCCAGGCGGACGCCCGTGTGCGCATCACCGCGACGGCCCGGGTCGGGGGACGCGATTTCCACAAGGACCTGGGATCGCTCGGCGACCTGCAGCTCGGGGCGGCCGCCAAGGTCACCCTGGCCGTCCTCCCAGGGAGCGCAGCCGCGTCCGGTGCCCCCTCCGCTGGCATGCCGACCGAGTTTCTGATCCACCCGGGTGAGACCATCACGGCGAAGGTGCGGGCGGTGAGGGCCGATTTCACAGGCCGCATTGAGCTCGGGGGTGAGGACTCGGGTCGGAACCTGCCGCACGGCGTGTACGTGGACAACATCGGGCTGAACGGCCTGCTGATCGTCGAGGGACAGACGGAGCGTGAATTCTTTATCACCGCGGCTCCCAAGGTCAGGCCGGGGGTTCGCCGATTCCACCTCCGCACGACGGCGGACGGGGGGCAAGCGTCCGAACCCGTCACCCTCCGGGTGGTGGCAGCCGAGGGGAAGGTCGCGGGAGCGAAGTGACCCGGTTTCGGGTAAATACCTGCTATGAGGAGTCGATCTGCCAGAGCTTGGAACGTGGTTCACGGGGTTGCCCTCGCCTGGGTGATCGCGGTGGGAGCCGCCCGGGGAGCGGCCCCGGCCGGTGGCCTCCAGGTCAACGGGGAGGGGGAACTGCGGCTGGCGGGCGTCCCGTTCCGGGGGATCGGGGTCAACTACTACGACGCCTTTGCCCGGACGCTCTCAACTCCCCCGAACACGGGGTATGAGGCGGGGTTTCGGGGGCTGGCCGAGCGGCGGATTCCCTTCGCGCGGTTTTCCGCCGGGGGATACTGGCCGGCCGACTGGGGACTGTACCAGACCAATCGCGGGGAACATTTCGCCCGGCTCGATCAGGTCGTCCGATCGGCGGAGCGGCATGGCATCGGGCTCATCCCCTCCCTGTTCTGGATGTCCAGTACCGTGCCTGACCTTGTGCACGAGCCGGTGAGCGCCTGGGGCGTGACGAACAGCCGAACCCACGCCTTTCTCCGCCAGTACACCCGCGAGGTGGTGACGCGTTACCGGGGATCGCCAGCGGTCTGGGGGTGGGAGTTTGGGAATGAGTACAACCTTCCGGCGGATCTCCCCAATGCCGCGGACCATCGTCCCCCGGTGGTTCCCTCGCTCGGGACTCCGGCCGCCCGGTCTTCGGCGGATGATCTGACACACGCGATGGTCAGGACGGCACTCCGCGCGTTTGCAGAGGAGGTTCGCCGTCACGACCCCACCCGGATGATCGTCAGTGGAAACGCCTTTCCACGAGTCTCCGCCTGGCATCAGGCGCACGAGGGGAGCTGGAAACGCGACACCCCGGAACAATTCGCCGAGGCCCTCGCAGCGGACAACCCCTCCCCCATTGATACCCTCTCCGTGCGGGGCTACGACGCGGTGGCCGACCTCGGGCGGATTCCGCAAGCGATGGAGGTGGCGCACCGGGAGAAGAAGCCGCTGTTTGTCGGGGAGTTTGGCGTGCCGGACAACGGGGCGCAGGCCGCGTCGCGGGAGGGGATGGCCGTGATGCTCCGTTGCCTGGAGACCAACCAGGTGCCGATTGCGGCGCTCTGGGTATATGACTTTGATGGGCAGTCGCGGGACTGGAACGTGACCCCGACGAACACCCGGGGATGGCCGTGATGCTCCGTTGCCTGGAGACCAACCAGGTGCCGATTGCGGCGCTCTGGGTATATGACTTTGATGGGCAGTCGCGGGACTGGAACGTGACCCCGACGAACACC
>DMJJ01000266.1 GCA_003452185.1 Verrucomicrobiales bacterium
TGATGCCGCCGAAAATGTTCACGAAAATCGCCTTCACGTTCGGGTCGCTGAGGATGATCTTGAACGCCGCGGTCACCTGCTCCTTGGTGGCGCCACCCCCGACATCGAGGAAGTTCGCCGGGGAGCCGCCAAAGTGCTGGATGATGTCCATGGTGGCCATCGCCAGCCCGGCCCCGTTCACCAGGCACGCGATGGTTCCGTCCAGCTTGATGTAGTTCAGGGAGTGCTTGCTCGCCTCGATTTCGAGGGGGGACTCCTCCCCCAGATCCCGCATTGCCTGGATATCGGGGTGCCGGTAGAGGGCGTTGTCGTCGAGCCCGATCTTCGCATCCACCGCCACCAGCGATTCCTTGCCATCGGGGCCTGCGACGATGCAGAGCGGATTGACCTCGACCATCGAGGCATCGCACTCCCACCACGTCTTGTAGAGCCCCAGGATGAGCTTCACGCCGGAGCTGAAGGCGTCCCCCTTGAGCCCGAGGGCCGCCGCAAGCTTGCGGGCCTGGTACGGCATCATCCCGACGGCGGGATCGACATGTTCGCGGAGGATCTTCTCGGGTGTCTTGGCCGCCACCTCCTCGATGTCGACCCCTCCCTCGGTGCTCGCCATGACCAGGGGCCGGGAGACCGCGCGGTCGAGCAGCACCGCGATGTACAGCTCCTTCTTGATCTCCGGGGCCGCGGCCACCAGGAGCTTGCTGACCAGCCGGCCTTCCGGGCCGGTCTGCTTGGTCACGAGAACATTCCCGAGCATCGCGGCGGCCTTCTCCTGCACCTCCGCGGCGCTCTTGCAGAGCTTCACGCCTCCTTGGAAGCCGCTCTTGAAGGTCCCCTTCCCCCGCCCCCCGGCGTGAATCTGGGATTTGACCACGACCAGGCGCTCTCCCTTCGCGAAAAGGGTGTCGGCGATCTTCCGTGCTCCGTCGGCCGTGTCGCACACCTCCCCCGGGGGGACTGCAACGCCGTGACGCCTGAGGAGCTCCTTGGCTTGATACTCGTGAATGTTCATTCCGTGTTCGGGTAAAACAAAACCGCCGCCAGGATCCTGGCGGCGGCAAGGGGGTTGTCTCAGCGTTTCTCGATCGGGATCACTTTCAGGCCAACCGGCCCGGTGTACACGCTCTGCGGGCGGATCAGGCGGTTGTCCGCCAGCTGCTCCAGCACGTGGGCCGTCCACCCGGAGGTGCGGGCGATCGCGAAAATCGGCGTGAAGAGGTCGGTGGGAATCCCGAGCGAGTAGTACACCGTGGCCGAGTAGAAATCGACGTTCGCATGGAGGTTCTTCCGGGTGAGCATCAGCTCCGCGATCCGCTCGCTCATCTGGATCCACTTCGGATCCCCGAGCTGCGCGCTCAGCTTCTGCGCCATTCGCTTGAGATGCGGCGCCCGCGGATCGAGCACCTTGTAGATCCGGTGGCCGATCCCCATGATCTTTTTCTTCTGCGCCAGGGCGTCGTCGATGAAGTGATCCACCGCCTCCAGGGAACCGACCTCCTGAAGCATCTTGATGACTCCCTCGTTGGCACCGCCGTGGAGCGGGCCCTTCAGGGTGCCGATCGCGCTCGTGATCGCTGAATACATGTCGCTCAGCGTGGCGATGGTGACCCGGGCCGCGAACGTCGAGGCGTTCATCCCATGGTCGGCATGCAGGACGTAGCAGAGGTCCATCGTCCCCTCCATCTCCCCCGTCGGCTTGGTGCCGTTGATCATGTAGAGGAAGTTGGCGGCCTCGCCCAGCGTGTGGTCGGGCGGGACCAGCTCAAGCCCCTGGCGGTGCCGGTGGAAATAGGCGGTGACAACCGGGATCTGCGAGATGAGGCGGAGGGCCTTGCGGCGCTGGGCATGCTGCGAGTCATCCTCGGCCGTCGTGTCAAAGCAGCCGAGAACCGAGATCGCCGTCCGCAACGCATGCATCGGAGGCGTGTTCCGGGGAAGCGTCAGGATGCTGTCGATGACCCCCTTCGGGAGGTCCCGAAACCCGACCAGCGTGGCCCGAAGCTCGGCCAACTCTTTCACGCTTGGCAGGTGGTTGTGGTGGAGAAGGTGAACCACCTCCTCATAGGTGACCCGGCCGGCGAGCTCGTCGATGTCGTAGCCGCAGTAGATCAGGCGGCCGACATCCCCTTGAACATCACTCAGACGAGTCTTGGCGGCGATTACCCCCTCCAAACCTTTCGATAGCGCAGTAGGATCAGACATGAACTAAGGACAGTTGAGATTCGCGTTCGGCACGACAAGCCAGCCTAGGTCGCGTGCTGGGAGGCGTCAATGGGTTTTCGGAAAAGGGGTTCCATGGAAATGAAAAGCGCCGCCAGGGGGCTCCCGGCGGCGCTCGTTACAATCGCTCCTGAGAATCAGTGGAAGCGGATTACTTCAGGGCCGCTTCGTGGAATTCCTTCCAGTCGTCGAGATTGTTCAGGTTGATCGCATCCTTGAACGCTCCGGCATCGTCGGGGAGGCCGTTGCTCGAAAGGATCCCCTTGCGGGTGCCGTCGTCGTGGTTGTAGCCGCGGATGGCCGCGTTGATCGCGTCGATCGAGCCCTTGTCGAGCTTCACGCCCGGCTGCTGCTTGATCCAGGCCTCGAACTGGGGATAGGTCGGGCGGTTGGACTTGATGAAGTTGATGACCGCATCGCGGTTCAGGTGGAGGGCGTCCAGAACCATCTGGTCATACCCCTTGCCGGCGCCAGGATACCCGGCGGCCAGCTTGCCGCGGGCCTCGAGGGAGACCTTCAGCCAAAGGCGGGGCAGGTGCAGAACCCCCAAGGGGCCGGCAACTCCAGAACTGATGAGAGGGACAATGGTGCTCATGTAGTTGATATGTGTTGTGACTCGGTTTCGGAGGTGAAGTTAGGAGAAGCCGTTCGCGGCGGTCAATGGGAATGTGATCCCTGACCCGCGCTCGGGTGCGGTTGCAACTGGGTAAGGCGGGCCCGTAGGGGCGGCGGGCGAGCCCAAGAACGGAAAAGCGCTTCGGTATCGAGCCAGGTTCTCCTGCCTCTGCCGTCAGCCTCACCACGCCTCTGCGTCTCCGCGCTTCCAAGCAGGAGAAGAGGGGGTGTGGAGAGACCGGCCCCCGTCCCTTACAAGTTGAGCCGGACGGAGCGTTACTCCCCCTCGGAGGCCGCCGGGAGCCAGACCCGGAAGGTGGTCCCCCGCCCCACCTCGCTCTCCACCGAGACCTCCCCGCCATGCGCGGCCACGAGGGCCTTGACGATCGCCAGCCCAAGGCCGGCACCGCCGCCCGCACGGCCGCGCGCGAGCTCGACCCGGTAGAATCGGTCAACCAGCCGGGGGATGTGCACGGCGGGGATGCCGACCCCACGGTCAACCACCTCAATCCCGATCCGCGTCCCGTGGCGGCTGAGGCGGAGAACCACCTCCTCGTCGGGGGGGGAATGGCGGATTGCGTTCTCCAGCAGGTTCCCGATCACGCTGGCGAGAGCCACCTCGTCGCCCTCCACACCCCATTCCCCGGCCGGGTCGCCCTCCACCCCAAGAGCGACCCCCGAGTCCGCGGCGGAGGCCGCGAGCTGCGCGCACCGGGCCTGCGACAACCGGAGAAGATCAACCCGTGCGACCGGGCCGACACCCCGTCCGGCATCGGTGCGCGCCAGCGTCAGAAGGTTGTCCACCAGCCGCCCCAGACGATGCGTCTCGTCCAGACAACTCCGGAGCACCGACCGGTAGCGATCCGGATCCCGATCCTGCCGCAGCGCAATCTGGATCTCCGCCCTCAGGATCGTGAGCGGGGTGCGGAGTTCGTGCGCCGCGTCGGCAACGAACGAGTCCTGGGCCTGCTTCACCTCATGAATGCGGTCAAGGAGCCGGTTGAACGCGGATGTCAGGCGTCGCAGGTCGGCGTCGCCGCGGGGTTCGATCAGCCGAAGCCCCATCGGATCCCCCCCGGAGGCGAGCTCCGCGGCCTCGGCAGCCACCCCCACCGGGCCGAGCCAGCGGGTGGTCAGGAAAAAAGCCCCCGCGATGGCGAGACACGTTGCCACCGCGGCCCCCAGAAAGAGGTTCCGCCGGACCTGGTCCTCGCGCGCGCGCCACGTGCTGAGCCGGACAGCCCCTTGAGCCCATCCGACAATGCGCCCGGCATCCCCCGGGTCCAGCTGCGCCCCAGCCGTGCGGACCGCAGTGGGCAGGTTCGTCCCATCGCGCCGGAAAAGGGGGTACGAGCCGACCAGAAACGGGAGGTCCCCGGCAAGAAGCCGCTCCTCGACAAACGGCCGCACAAACGGGTTCTTCTGGTTCCGTGCCGCATCGCTAAGCCCGGGGACCAGGGTGGCCCCCGTTGATTTTCCGAGAAGCCGCCCCTCCCGGTCGTAGAGCAGAAGGACCACGCCGCTGACCTCAGGGCGGAGGATCGTGTTGAAGAGCGGCTCGTACGCCGGCGTCTGCTTGTCCACCATGGAGGCAAACATCCCCACCTGGTTCCAGAGCCGCGAGTTCACCTCCACGTGCAGCGCCTCGCGACTCTCCTGGAGCACATACCAGGCGAACCCCAGGGTGAACGCCGCGGTCACGGCCGCCACGGCAGCGACCAGGCGGGTGCGGAGCGTCCAGCTCACGAGCCCACCTCCCCGGGCGCGCGAAGCACTTACCCCACGCCCCGGACCGTGTGCAGCATGCGGGGCGCCCCCCCGGCCTCGAGCCGGTCGCGTACCTTGTGGATGGTCACGTCGATGACGTTGCTGAAGGGGTCGAAGTTTTCATCCCACACATGCTCGGCCAGATCCCCCCGGGAGACCACCTCCCCGGCCCGGCGCGCCAGGTACTCCAGGACGGCAAACTGCTTCGGCGTCAGGCCAAGGCTCCTCCCGCCGCGGGCCGCCTCACGGGCCCGGAGATCAAGCTCCAGGTCGCCGCACCGCAGGGCGGATGCCGGCACCGAGGCCGGGCGACGGAACTGGACCCGTATCCGGGCGAGCAGTTCCCCAAAATCGAACGGCTTCACCAGGTAGTCGTCAGCCCCCAGATCAAGCCCCCGGACCCGGTCCGCAAAAAGCCGTCGCGGGCGGTGAGAAGAATCACCCGGGAGCCGCGCCCCAGGGAACGGAGCTGCCTCAGGAGCTCAAATCCGTCGATCCCGGGGATCATCACGTCCAATATCACCAGGCCGTAGGAAATCTCCTGGATCTTCCAGAGCCCCTCGACGCCATCGGCCGCGACGTCCACAGCGTACCCCTGCTCGCGCAACCCCTCGGCGAGGAGGCGCGACAGCTTTGGCTCATCTTCCACCACCAGGAGGCGCACGGGGAAGACTGAATCATGCCGCGGTGCGGCTGACGATGCCAATATCGGGTCGTTCATTCCAATCGATCGCGCGTCGGGCCGGAGCCCGCGCGCTCCGGCCAGGCTCTCCGCCGTGTTTCCTCCCCTCGCGGCAGCGGCGCCCAGGGGGGCCTCAGCACGGTGTGTGAACTCCCACCCCACCGTAGAGGCGCCCCAAGGGTATCCCCTCGAGTCTTACCCGACGATTAACAGCCCCCCCGACCCGAGGGGGGACTGGGGAAACCGCGCCCGGCTTCGACGTGGAGTTCATCGCCCCCGCCGCGCCGGCGGCGGGAGCCCGCGCAGGGAGGGCTCGGAGTCCGGTTTACAATTTGACCTCCACCGAGCCCGTGCCTAGCGTAGTGCCAAGCACCACGCTCAACCCAACCCAACCCCACGCCACCGATGAGCAATTCCATCTCCCGCCGCACGGCTCTCAAAGCCTCGGCCGCCCTGGTCACCGCCACCGCTGCGGGCCTCGGCTCGCGACTCTCCGCCGCCGACCAAACCCTCCCCGGCGGGCTCAAGGGCCGTGTCCATCACTCGGTCTGCAAATGGTGCTACCCCAAGGTTTCCCTCGAGGAGATGTGTCGCGCCGGCAAGGAGATCGGCCTCACCTCCGTTGAGCTGCTCCAGCCCTCCGACTTTCCGACCCTCAAACGCCACGGGCTCACATGCGCCATGGTGAGCAACCCGACGGTCGACGGGCTCGGTGGAATCACCAAGGCATGGAACCGCGTCGAGCACCACGACCGGCTCGTCGACGTCTACCATCGCCAGATCGACGCGGTGGCAGAGGCCGGGATGACGAACCTGATCTGCTTCAGCGGAAACCGCGACGGGCTCGATGACGCCAAAGGAATTGAGAATTGCGCCCTCGGCCTCAAGCGGATCCTGGCGCGCGCGGAGGAGAAGAAGGTGACCCTCGTCATGGAGTTGCTCAACAGCCGCGTCGATCACCACGACTACCAGTGCGATCACAGCGCCTGGGGAATCGAGCTCTGCAAGCGAATCGGCTCGGAGCGCTTCAAGCTCCTGTACGACATCTATCACATGCAGATCATGGAGGGGGATGTCATCGCCACGATCCGCCGGAGCCATGCCTACTTTGCCCACTACCACACCGGCGGGGTCCCGGGCCGCCATGAGATCGATGACACCCAGGAGCTTCACTACCCCGCGATTCTGAAGGCGATCGTGGAGACGGGATTCCAGGGACACGTGGCCCAGGAGTTCATCCCTGCACGGCCGGATGTCCTGGCCTCCCTGAAGCAAGGGGTGCAGCTCTGCGACGCCTAGAAGCCCTTCGAAGCGCTGCGCATGTCGCAGAGTGCTTCGACCGGCTGCCGGACGCGAGGGGTCGCGAGCCTCACCAGGTGACGGCCTTGCCCTCAAGCCGGGGATCGGCCACGGCCTGGAACTGTCCCGGTGCGATCCCGACCGCCTGGCAGGCGCCGATGGAGTCGACGACCACCACTTTGTGTCCCCGTTTCTCGAGGTCGCGCACCACCCCCTCACCCACTTTTTTCTCCACGGTCAGCTGGTCCGGGCGCCATTGATGGTGGAACCGGGCCGCCGCGACCGCATCGGCCACGGGCATCCCAAAGTCCACCACCCCGATGATCGCCAGCACGGTCTGGCTGATGATGGTGGGCCCTCCCGCGGCTCCCACCGCCATGATTGGCCGCTGGTGATGATAGACCAGGGTCGGGCTCATGCTGGAGAGGGGGCGCTTGCCCGGCGCGACCGCGTTCGCCTCGCCCCCCACCAACCCGAAGGCGTTCGCCGTCCCGGGGGCCGCCGAGAAATCGTCCATCTCGTTGTTCAACAGCACCCCCGTGCCGGGCACCACCACCTTGGCCCCGAACGTGGTGTTGATCGTCGCGGTGCACGAGACCCAGTTGCCAATCGAGTCGACCGTGCAGAAATGGGTCGTGTGCTTCCCGTACCAATCCTCCCCGGCCTCCGGGGGGACACCATGCCCCTCCACCGGGGTGACGCGGTCACGATGAATCCGCGCCGCAAGCGAGGCGGCGTAGTTCGTATCAACAAGCCCCCGGGGCACATGGGTGAAGTCGGGATCCCCCAGCCAGTAGGCACGGTCGGCGAACGCAAGCCTCATCGCCTCGGCCACCACATGGATGAAATCTGCCGAGTCGCGCCCCATCGACCGCAGGTCGAACGACTCAAGGATGTTCAGGATCTGGGCAACGTGCACCCCGCCGGAGCTCGGGGGTGAAAACCCGATCAGGTCATGCCCCCGGTAGCTGGAACGGACCGGCTCGCGGAACTTGAGCTGGTACGAGGCGAAGTCATTCGTCGTCAGGAGCCCGCCGTGGCCCTTCATCCACCCGGCCACCTTTGAGGCAAAGTCGCCGCGATAAAACCAATCGAGCTCCCGCTCCGAGCCGGCGATGTAGCTCGCCGCCAGGTCGTGTTGCACCAGGAGCTCACCCGCCTTCAGCGGGGTGCCATCCGGATGAAGAAAGATCGCCCGGGCCCCGGGGTCCGCCGCCAGGTCCGAGGCGCTCTGGGCAAGTCGCTCGGCGTACGCCTGGGGAATTGGAAATCCCTTCTTTGCGATGGCCGCCGCGTTCCCGAGATGGATCCGAAACGGCACCCGTCCAAACCGCCGGCAGGCCCACTCGTAGGCCGCAAATGCGCCGGGCACCCCGACCGCAAGCCCCCCTTTCTGGCTCGCCGCAGGGTCGGGCTTCCCATCCCGGAGGAACATGTCGCGCGACGCCGCCGCAGGGGCCGTCTCCCGTCCGTCCACAAGGGCCAGCTTCCCATCGGGGGCGGAGATCAGGATGAAGCACCCCCCGCCGATCCCGGAGTTGGATCCATCGACGATTCCCAAGGTGAGCCCGGCCGCGACCGCGGCGTCGACCGCGTTTCCCCCCTGGCGGCAGATGGCCTCCGCCGCCTCGGTCGCCAGGGGATGCACCGTCGTCACGGCTCCATGTTTCGGAGGTCGGAGCGCCGCAGCCTGCAAGCCCAACCCCGGAAGCAGCAGGTGCGCGCAGACGATCAGTCGGAGGCAAAGTCGCATGGCGTGGATTAGAAACAGGCCCCGGCCTCGCACGCAACCCCAACCCTGCCCCATGTCACGCGGCCTGCCCCCCGCGGTAAATGCGCGGCACCCGATAGGTAATGCTCGTGAACACCTCCCACGGGATGGTCCCCATCCAGCCCGCGACCTCCGTGGCGCTGATCGAGTCCTCCCCCTGCCTCCCCAGGAGCACCACCTCATCCCCCGCCTCCACCTCGTTGAGCCGGGTGACGTCGATCAACATCTGGTCCATGGTCACACGCCCCAGCACGGGGCATCGCCGCCCCCGGACCAGGAGCTGCCCCTGCCCGCTCGCCGACCGGAGATCCCCGTCGCCGTCCCCCGCCGTGACGGTCGCCACCCGCATCCGGCGTCGCGCCACGAAC
>DMJJ01000312.1 GCA_003452185.1 Verrucomicrobiales bacterium
GGCTGTCTGCGCTACGCTGGCGCCGGTTGCACAACCGGCAGGCGTGGGTGTGCGAGGGGGCGTTGGGTAAGGAAGGGACGCCCGTCCGCGAAGGTGCGCTCAGCCGACTGGGCAGTCGGCGCCACGGCAGACCCGGCCGCGTACGTTACGACCCGAGGAGCCGCAGGATTGCGAGGGTGTTCACCATGGCTTTCGGGACGAACGAGGTGACATCGACATACTCGGGCACCTTCTGACCATCTGCACTCCGTTCCGAGCAATGATCGTTATCCCCCCAGGGCCCCAGTCCGTCGATCGTCGGGACGGCATCCCAGAGCATGTTCCCGTCACTCAAGCCGCCGCGCTCGTGGGAACCCACCCTCACCCCGGCCTGCTCTCCGGCCGACTCCCAAAGCTCCACCAGCCGGTCGGTCCCCGGGTTCCTGGGCCAGGGACGTGATTCGCTGAGGATCTCCACTTCCACACTGCAAGGGAACCGGTCCGCCAGGCTCCGGACCTCGCCCGGGCCGGCAAGGCCCTTCAGGGCGGCCATGCCCCGGGCGTAGACCTCGGGGCTGAAGGCCCGGAACTCTCCCTCCGCACGGGCCTCGTGGGGAACACGGTTGGCGACGGTTCCGCCCTCCACCCTCCCGACATTGAACGTGAGCTCATTGGGATGGTCCGTGAGGGCTGCGACCTTTTGGAGCGTCGTGGCCAGCTGCACGATTGCGTTCGCCCCCTGCCGGTGCTTTCCCCCGGCATGCGCACCACGCCCCCGGGCCGTGATCCTCCAGGTTGCACGCCCCTTGCGGGCTGCCACCACGAGCCGGTCCTCCCCCAGGCGGCCTTCGGCCTCGAAGACCAGCGCCGCGAGCGTCCCGGGGTCGAAGCGGCTTCGGCAGACCTCGCCGAAATCCTGGGAAAGCGTCTCCTCAGAGGAATTCCAGAACAGCTTCCAGGTGATCGAGTCGAAGAGCTCCGGCCTCGTGGCACGCAGCGCCCCGAGCACCAGCCACATCATCGCCGTCCCCCCCTTGATGTCCTGGGTCCCGGGCCCGTAGATGCGATCCCCATCGGGCTGCCACCGGAAGTGGTTCTGCACCTCCTCCTCGGGCGGAAACACCGTGTCGAGGTGGGAGATCATGGCGATCGACCGCCCCGAGCTCCCGGGGCGGGTGCAGATCAGATGATCCCCGAACCGGGGGTTCACCGAGGGGACGGACTCCGAGGTGAACCCAAGGTCCGAGAAGGTCCGTCGGGTCAGCTCGGCGAGCTCCCGAACCCCGTCCCGATTCTCCGTGAACGAGTTGATCGAAACCATCCGCTCGAGGATCGCCAGGGCGGCCGGAAGCCTCCCCTCCAACCATCCCTTCAGGGAATCGAGATCGATGCGCTCCATGGAAAAACCGGCCGACGGAGTTCTACGGCTTCTTGAAGTCCGCGTGGTTGGCGTTCCCCATCGATTCGATGTAGGCGATGAGATCCAGGAGCTCCTCCTTCGAGAAGGTGTTCACAAGCCCCTCGGGCATCGGGGAAAGCTTCGCCTTCCGCTTCGAGGCGATGTTGGATTTCTTGAGCTCCGTTTTTCCCCCTGTGAGCGGGGACGTCAGCAGCACCAGCCTGTCGGCGCTTTCTTCCAGCACCCGTCCGCTGATTTCATCCCCGTCGCGGGTGACATACGTGGTGTTCTCGTACTGCTCGCTGATGACCTTGCTCGGCTCAAGAATGGAACTCAGCAGGTCGGCGCGGGTGAATCGGCTCGAGACCGCCGTGATGTCGGGTCCGACGGCTCCTCCCTCGTTCCCGAACTTGTGACACACCAGGCATTGCCCGGCCGCGAGGGCCTGCTTGCCGCGTGCGAAGTTGCGTCCGTGGCCGACGTCCGGCAGCGACCCGGCCACATCCTCGACCTTCCACTCGCGCACAAACGCCCGGGCGACGGCGGGCGATGCGGCGGGTTTTGCGGTGGAGGGTGAGAGGAGATCCGCGAGCGAGGTCCGCTCCGTCTCGGAAAGCGTTGCGACCGCCTCCTTGCGAAGCGTCCGCATGAACCCGTCGAAGCTGGCTCCGTTGGCGGGGGGAAGATCGACATCCCGGAACCACTGGTCAAAGGCCGCCGGATGGGCGGCAACCCGGTGCGTTCCCTCCGACTCGGTGCCGGGCTTCAGGTTCAGCCAGGTGAAATACCGCTTCCGGTCCCCCAGGCTCCACCCCTGTTTGAGGTTGCGCAGCGCCATCATGTAATGGATCTGCTCCTCCTGTGTGCCGGCTGCATCCCTAAGGTCGAGCACCTTGGAGGCGATGCCGGGCGCATCGAGCGCGATCAGGATCTGGGAGAGTTCGCGGTTCAGGGGCCAGCTCGCCGCGGGGAACTGGCGCCCGAGCTTCTCCAGTGCCATCTGGCGCAATTCCGCCGAGGGAAGTCCGTGCCGTGCCAGGCTGACCTCGATGACGCGGAGCTTCACGAGCTTCTGCTCCTCGTCGAGCGTGGTGAGGGGCCAGCGGGCCAGCGTCTTCAAGACCGGTTCCTGCAGCTCGCGGCCCCCGACGCGTGACAGGGCCAGGAGGGCCTGGAGTCCTCCCACGGGATCCTGCTCCGAGAGGGCCTTTTCCTTCCATGAGTCGACCGGCTGCGACTCGATGGCGATCCGGGCGGCATAGCGCAGCCACCGGTCGTGGCTCCGAAGGTGCGGCCATGCAGCCTCCACGGCGCCGGGCTTCACCCCACCGTGGTAGGACTCGAGCTGCCGCCGGAGCTCGCGGGCCGACCGGGCCGAGGCTTCCCCGGCCCCCGGGATCGCCGGGGCGGTCGATTCCGTCCCCGTGTAGGTCACCCGATAGAGCCCTGACTGGGTCCCGCGGCCCCCCGTGGTGAAGTACATCGCCCCGTCGCGACCGATCTCGAGATCGGTAACGTTGAGCGGCTTCCCGCGGAGCAAGGTTTCCGCGCTCGCCTCATACCCGGCCCCCGCCTCCTTGAGGTGCACGACGCTGATCCGCCCGTAGCTCCAGTCCATCATGTAGAAGGCCTGCTGGTACCGGGCGGGAAACTTGGCCCCGGTCCCGAACCTCACGCCCGTGGGGGAGCCGATCCCGATGTTCACCGTGGCGGGGAGGCTGTCGGCGTAATACTCCGGCCACTTGGCCGAGCCTTCACGAAACCCCTGATCGCCACCGCTCACCAATTGGTAGGCGCGGATGGGGCGATACCACGGCATGCCCCAGTCCCACTCCATGTCGCTGTCGAACCCAAAGAGCTCCCCCTGGGTGTTGAACCCGATGTCGTAGGTGTTGCGCTGTCCCGAGGCGAGAAGCTCGCAGGCGCTTCCGTCTGGGTTCATCCTCGCGACAAACCCGCCGGGCGGTTTGCGGCCGGCACCGAATCCGTTGCCGTCCTCCATCCGGGGAAGCACCAGGTCGTCGGCGTAGTTCCGGTGAGGGGAGTTGGAAGCTAGGTCCCCAGGGACATCCACAAAGTTTCCGCAGATGGTGTAAATCTTTTGGTCCGGCCCCAGCACGATCCCGTGGGCTCCATGCTCACCGTCGCCCCCCTTCCAGCGGCGCAGAAGCTCCACGCTGTCGTACTTGTCGTCGCCGTTGGTGTCGCGAAGCCGGTAGAGGTGATACCCCTCCTTGCCCCTGCCGTTCACGTACAGCGAGTCGAAGGCATACAGCAGCCCCATGGCGCCGCGGACGGGGAGGTCGATGGTCTCGATGTTCGCCACCTGGCCTGCCGCATCGAGGGTGATTCGGAGCATGGGCTCCTCACCCTGGGGGGAGACGATTAATCGCCCCTTGGGATCGAGGGTCATCGAGACCCAGGACCCCTCGCCGGGCTGCGAACTCCGGAGAAGCTCCACCCGGAATCCGTCCAGCATGCGGATCGATTCGGCGGCCGTCGCAACCGCCGGCTTGAGGATATCCCCCCACGGCTGCGCACCGAGCGCGCCGATGCGGGTCGCGGCGGTCCAGCCCTCCGCGGGAAACTGGGCTACCTTGATGTCGGCGCTGGAGGCCGGTGCCGTGCGCCAGGAAGCATCCGTGACGATCTTCTGCCGGGCTCCCCCGGGGAGTGTGATCTCGAGTTGGACCAGGAGCCCGGCGATTCCCTCGCTGTTGTGGCCGATGACCTGGAGGAGGTTCTCACCGGCCTTGGTGCGGGAGGCCACGCTGGAGGTCGCGGGCTTGGACCAGTCCGTGTTGCGGCCGACACGCTGTCCGTTAAGGAAGAGCTCCGCCGAATTGTCGCAGGCGAAGACCACGACCGCCCGCTCTGCCTGGGCCGGCAGGGTGAAGGACTTCGTAAAGAGCCGGGTCTCCCCGTCGGCGGCGCTCGGCCCCCAGATCCACTCCGGGGTCTGCGCCCGGCCGACAGAAGGGGCAAGCAAGGCAACGGCGAGGAGCAGCAAGATCGTAAAATGCCGGGGTTGCGGGAATGGAGTGCGCATAGTCTTGGGTCTCGAATCGGTGTTGGACGTCAGAATGGAGGTCCCGCATTCAGACGAGCAAGCGGATTTGGTGGGGAGAGTGGAACGCGGGTGTGGTTGAAATCGGGTGAGGACGCCCACCTTGCCTCCTTCGGCAGCATCCGTTCCGGAACGTTCGCCCCGACGGGTCGAATAGCCCCATGCGGTCGAAACCCGTCCGACTCTGCTTTTGAAACGCGGTGACGCAGAGTCGCAGTGACGCGGACTGAGAAGAACACTCCGTTCCCAAGGAGAACCGCGCGAGTCGGCTGCGGCCCAAACCTACCTCCCTGCCAGCCGGTTTTCTCGTGGGGGCTCCCTTGGGAGGGGCAGGCAGGTGGTTTTGGAGCCGTCTGTCCGGATCCGCCCTCACCGGGGCCTGATCGCACCCGGCAGCACGGTTCCCAGGGGAACTCTCTTTCCTTTTTCCGGGGGGGCCGCAAGAATTGCCGCATCTCCCTGCTCGCGCGACGGCCGGGTGAGGGCGGAGTGATCATCGACAACGCATGGCGACACACCGAAACACCCAGATCGGGCGGGCCTTCCGCCTCGCCGTGGAACAGTATGCCGAGGCCGGTGTCGACGTCGCGGCTGCATTCCGGCGGCTGCGGCGCATCGCCGTCAGTCTCCATTGCTGGCAGGGGGATGACGTCGCGGGATTCGAGGGAACCGGCGGCGACCTCGGGGGCGGCCTGGCGGTCACGGGAAACCATCCCGGCAAGGCCCGAACCCCCGACCAGCTCCGTGCCGATCTGGATCAGGCCCTGGCCCTCATTCCTGGAACCCACCGGCTGAACCTGCATGCCTCCTACGCCGAGACCGGGGGACGCCGGGTGGACAGGGCCGACCTCGAGCCGCGTCATTTCCGCGGCTGGATCGACTGGGCTGCCGCGCGCGGCATGGGGATGGATTTCAACCCGACGTTCTTTGCCCACCCGAAGGCGGCCGACGGGTTCACGCTGGCGCACCCGGATCGCGGAATCCGCCGCTACTGGGTCGGCCACGGCATTGCCTGTCGCACGATCGGAGCCTCGATTGGACGGGCCCTCGGCACCCCCTGCATCACGAACTTCTGGATCCCGGATGGGTTCAAGGACACCCCTGTGGACCGGTTCGGTCCGCGGGTCCGGTTGACCGAGTCGCTTGACGAGATCTTCGCCCGGCGGATCAGCCCCGCCCTGAACCGCGATGCGGTCGAATCGAAGCTCTTCGGGATTGGAAGCGAGAGCTATGTCGCCGGATCGCATGAGTATTACCTGGGGTACGCCATCCGCCGCCAGAAGCTGCTCTGCCTCGACGCCGGCCATTTTCATCCCACCGAGGGGATCGCCGACAAGATTTCCTCCATCCTCCAGTGGCTTCCGGAGATCCTCCTGCACGTGAGCCGGGGGGTGAGATGGGACAGCGATCATGTGGTCACGCTCACTGACGAGCTTCAGGCAATCGCCCAGGAGATCCTCCGCCACCGGCTCGAGGGGCGGGTGCACCTCGGGCTCGACTTCTTTGACGCGAGCATCAACCGCGTGGCGGCCTGGGTCATCGGGACTCGCTGCCTCCTGAAGGCCCTGCTGATGGGGCTGCTGGAGCCGACGGAGCGGCTTCGTTCCCTGGAGAAGGCGGGAGATTACACCTCCCGGCTCGCGCTGCTTGAGGAGCAGCGGACCCTGCCGCTGGGGGCTGTCTGGGACCAGTATTGCCTCGAGTCGGGGGTGCCGCCGCGGGAGGCGTGGCTGGGTGAGGTCCTCCGCTATGAGCGGGAGGTGCTTTCAAGGCGATGACTGACCCCGCAGGGCATCCACTTCTCCAGCTGGAGGGGGTCACGAAATCGTTCGGGGCCGTGAGGGCCCTGCGCGGGGTCTCGTTCGACCTCAGGGCAGGCGAGGTGCATGCCCTCCTGGGCGAGAACGGGGCGGGTAAATCGACCCTCATCAAGGTGATGACCGGCGCCCACTCGCCCGATGCCGGAAGGATGTCCCTCCGGGGGGAGCCCGTCGCGGGCCTCACCCCCTCGCGGGCCCATGCCCTGGGGATCGCCTGCATCTATCAGCAGCCGGCTCTGTTCCGGGACCTGACGATCGCGGAGAACCTTTCCCTCCGCCTCGACCCGCCCCGCGCCACCCGACGGGTCGACTGGGCCGGGCAGCGGGCCCGTGCCCTGGGGCTGCTGGCCCGCGTCGGGGCGAGGCTCGATCCGGACGCGGAGGTGGAGTCGCTCTCGATGCCTGAACAGCAGTTGGTGGAGATCGCCTGCGCCGTGGGGGCGGGGGCCCGGATCCTCATCATGGACGAGCCAACGGCCTCGCTGACCCGACAGGAGCAGGAGCTGCTGTTCGAGCTGGTCAGGGGGCTTCGGTCCGAGGGGGTGGGGGTGGTGTATATCTCCCATCGGCTGGAAGAAATCTTCGCGCTGGCCGATCGCGTCACGGTGCTCCGGGACGGGGAGAGCGCGGGCACTTTCCAAGTGGAGGGAATGACGGAGGAAGGGCTGATCGAGCGGATGGTTGGCAGGGAGGTCTCTCACCTCTTTCCGCCCCGCCGGGCCCGGCCAGCCGGGGAGGTCCTGCTTTCGGTGGAGCGGCTCTCCTGCGAGGCATCCGGCCTGAGGGAGATCTCCTTCGAGGTCGGTCGCGGGGAGATTCTCGGGTTCGCCGGGCTGGTGGGGGCGGGACGCACCGAGCTGGCGAGGACACTTTTCGGCATCACGCCTCCCGATTCCGGGCGGGTCACGCTTGGGGGGAGGGAGCTGCGGCTCGGGTCGCCGAGGGAGGCCGTGGCTCAGGGGATCGGGTACCTGCCGGAGGACCGGCGACGCCACGGGTTGATTCTCGACATGGCCCTCTCGGCAAACATGACGCTCGCGATCCACCCGCGGATGTTCCCCGGGGCCTGGCTCCGCCTTGGGGCCGAACGTGACTTTGCCGTCCGACTCATTCAGGAGCTTTCGATCAAGGCCTATGGGCCCGAGGTGACCGGCGGGGCACTCTCCGGCGGCAACCAGCAGAAGGTGGCACTCGCCCGATGGCTGGCGGCTTCGCCCCAGCTCCTCATTCTGGATGAGCCGACGCAGGGGGTGGATGTGGGAGCGAAGGGCGAGATCCACCGCCTTGTCCGGGAGCTTGCGGACGGGGGGATCGGCGTAATGATGATCTCAAGCGATCTGCCCGAGATCCTCGGGATGAGCGACCGGATCGCGGTGATGCGGGGAGGCCGGCTCACGACGGTGCTCCGCGGGGCGGCCTCGGCCCAGGAAGTGATGGCGGCCGCGCTGGGGCAAGGGGGGGAGGTTCCCCGTGGGTAAGTCACCGCCCCAGGCCCCGTCCCTGCGCGGCTCTCGGCCGGTCCCGCGCGAAAGGGTCGTTGGAGCGGGCCTTCTCCTGCTGCTCCTGTTCATGGCCGTGGCTGCTCCGGGATTCTACCAGCCGCAGCCCCTCCTCTCGTTGCTCACGCGGGAGGCCCCGAGCCTCGTCGTCGCCTGTGGGATGGCGACGGTCATGATCACCCGCCAGATCGACATCTCGGTCGGGTCGCAATTCGCACTCTGCGGGGTGGTCTCGGGTCTCCTCGCCGCCCTGCACTGGCCTGTTGCCTCGGTGCTCGCCTGCTCGGTGGTGTTGGGGGCGGGACTGGGGGCCATCAACGGGCTGCTGGTGTCGGGGCTCGGGCTCCCCTCGATCGTGGTGACGCTGGCCACGATGGTGACGTGGCGCGAGGGACTTCGATGGCTTCGCCAGGGGGCGTTTGTCAATCTGCCGGACGGGCTCCAGTGGTTCGGATTGAGTCAATCGGCCGGGCAGGCCGCCCTGATTCT
>DMJJ01000161.1 GCA_003452185.1 Verrucomicrobiales bacterium
CAGACAAGGCTGTCTGCGCTACAGCCCGACCGCCCCGTCGCTGGACAACTTCCAACACTGCATCGTGCTCAGACTGCGGCCGGCTGACCGGCGCAGGCCTGGAGGAGATGCTGAATCACGTAGTCCTGCTCCTCGCGGGTCATCTGGGAGTAAAGCGGCAGGCAGATGCACTGGTCGCTCGCCCGCTCGCTCTCGGGAAAGCTCATCGGGCCGTTCTTCCCAAGGTAGGCCGGCTCGCGGTGAATCGACATGATCCCGCGACGGCTGGCGATCCCGGCATCAAGAAGCTGCTGCATGATCCCATCCCGATCCGCGGCGACGGCCCCACGGATGCGGACCAGATAAGTCTGCTGGTTCCACCTCGCCCAGGCCGGCTCCTCGAAGAGCTCGATCCGCGGGTGGCTGGAAAACGCCGCGTCATAACGGGCCCCGAGCTCCCTCCGTCGACGGATCATGTCGGGAAGCCGTCGCAGCTGGGCAAGCCCGAGCGCCGCCTGGATGTCGGTGAGCCGATAGTTGTAGCCCAGCTCGAGGTACTCCTCGGAAACGACGGTGCGGGACTGGTGGCGCTGGAGGTCGTTGACCGACATCCCATGCTGCCGGAGCAGACGCAGCCTGCGATCGTGCGCCGGGTCGCTCGTGGTGATCATCCCGCCGTCCCCCGTGCTGGCGATCTTCCGCGGGTGGAAGCTGAAACAAACCAGCGGCGAGTAGGCGGTGTGGCCGATCCGGCGGCCACGATACTCGCTCCCGATGGCACAGGCGGCATCCTCAACGATCCCGATGCCGCGCTCCTCCGCCAGGCGTTGCAGCGGGGCGAGGTCGGCCGGACGGCCAACTTGGTGGACGACCAGGATCGCCCGGGTCCGGGGGGTGATGGCCGCCGGCACCCGCTCGACCGCCATGTTCAGGGTCGCAGGGTCGATGTCGACAAACACCGGCGTCGCGCCGCAATAACGGATCGCGTTGGCCGAGGCGATGAAGCTGTGCGGGGTGACAATCACCTCATCCCCGTGGCCCACCCCCAGCACCTTGAGGCAGAGGTGCAGCCCGGTGGTGCAGGAAGAGACGGCCACGGCATGCGGGGCATCAACGTAGCGGGCAAACTCCCGCTCGAATTCCGCGACCCGAGGGCCCTGGGTGATCCAGCCGCTACGAATCGTCTCCGTGACGAGGGCGATTTCCTCATCACCCATCTCCGGTTTCGCGAGGGGAATCTTCACACGCGTGGGGGGGGTTGGCCTGGCTCGGACTAAAGCTCCCAGTTCCGGGTCGCCATCTGCTCGAGGCACCGGGGGTTCTCCGCCAACACCTGGCGGAAGTGGGCCAGCGTCGCCGCGATCCCCTCGTCGAGGGAAACCCGCGGCTGGAACGGGAGGAACCGGCGAAGCTTCGCGACATCGACCCAGAGCCGGGGGACGTCGGCCGGGCGGGGAGCCTCCAGAAGGGGCTTCAGGTCGGGCCGCCCCACGGCCTTGAGCACCGCGGCCGCCAGCGCATCGATCCGGACCTCCTCCCCGTACCCCAGGTTCACCACCTGGCCAACGAGGGGATCGGTCTCGGCGATCCGGATCAGAGTCTCAGCGCAATCGCGCACGTAAAGGAAGTCGCGTGTATGGGAGCCGTCGCCGAAGATCACCGGCGGGAGGCCCGACAACGCCCTCAGGAGAAACCGGGGGATGACCTCGCCAGCATCCCCCTCGAAGTGGGAGCGGGGGCCGTAATTGTTGAACGGGCGGACGCAGACCGCCGGCAGCCCGAAGCACTCGAAGTAGGCCCGGGCGTAATGCTCCCCCGCGAGCTTGCTCGCCCCATAGACGGTCAGCGGCCAGGCCGTGGTCGACTCGGTGATGGGGAAGTCGGTCGCCCGGCCGTAGATCTCCGACGTCGAGACGTAGAGGAACCGGCCCACCCCCGCAGCGCGCGCCGCCTCAAGCAAATTGAGGGTCCCGAGGGCGTTGACCTGATGATTCTCGGAAGGGTTGTGAAGGGAATGGCGGACCCCGAGGCAGGCAAGGTGAAACACCGCCCCCGCACCCCGGCAAACCCGCTGGCAGGTGGTCGCGTCGGTGATGTCCCCATGCACGACGCGCACCCGGGGCGACCCGGCCACGGAAGCCAGGTTCTCCCGACGCCCGTTCCGGAAATTGTCCAGCACCACGACCTCGGCGCCGACGCCATCCAGAGCCTCCACAAGGTGCGATCCGATGAACCCGGCCCCGCCGGTCACCACCACCCTCTGCCCCTGGAGCTTCATGCCTTGAAGAACTCGCGAATCACCGACGCCACCCGGTCCTGCTGCCCCTCGGTGAGCTCGGGGTAGATCGGGAGACTCAGGCACTCGCGCCCGGCCTCCTCAGCCACGGGGAAGTCCCCGGCCTTGTACCCCAGCGGGGCGTAGCATTTCTGGAGGTGAAGCGGCAGGGGATAATGGAGCCCGCAACCGACCCCGTTCGCCTCCAGATGGGCCTTGAGGGCATCCCGTCGCGGGTGACGCACCACGTACAGATGCCACGCGCTCTCGCATCCGGGAGCCTCCACGGGAAGCCGGAGCGGGGTACCGGCCAGCAGGCCGTGGTAGCGGCGGGCCACCCGGCGACGAGCCTCCGTCCAGGAGGCCAGGTGCCGAAGCTTCACCCGCAGCACCGCCCCCTGAATCCCCTCCATCCGGTAGTTGTACCCGATCTCGTCATGGTAATAGCGGGTCGTCGACCCATGCTCCCGCAAGGCGCGGGCCCGGGCGGCGTGCGCCGGGTCGGCCATCACCAGGGCCCCCGCCTCGCCGTACGCGCCGAGGTTCTTGCCCGGATAAAAACTGAACCCCGACGACACCCCGAAGGTGCCGATCGGACGACCCCGGTAGGTGGCCCCGTGGGACTGGGCCGCATCCTCCACCAGGGGAAGCCCATGCCGGCGGGCGATCGCGAGGATCGGGTCAACATCGAACGGATGCCCGTAAAGGTGCACCGGCATGATGGCCCGGGTGCGGGGGGTGATCGCCGCCTCGAGCTTCGCCGGGTCGAGGTTGAAGGTCGCCGGGTCGATGTCGACATACACCGGACGGGCACCGACATAGGAGATCGCCCAACTGGTGGCCACGAACGTGTACGGCGTGGTGATCACCTCGTCCCCCGGCCCGATGTCGAGGAGCCGCATGGCGACGTGCAGGGCGGAGGTGCCGCTGTTGAAGGCAACGCAGTGGGGAACCCCCGCGGCGGCGGCGAACTCCCGCTCAAACGCCTCGACGTCGGGGCCAAGGCAGAAGGAGCATCGGTCGAGGGTCTGCGCGATGGCGGCATCAATCTCCGCCCGCAACGGCTTCATCTGGGCCGCCAGGTCAAGATAAGGAACTCGGGTGTCCATGCAATTGGAGGGGGAGGTTTACCCCCGCTCGCGGCGAATTGCACCCGAATAACGCAGGGGTGCGAACAACGCGACGGACGGGGCGGGCGGGTCACTTGCGCTTGAGAATCCGGGCCGGGTTCCCGGCGACGGTCGCCCCGTCGGGGACATCCCGCGTGACCACGGATCCGGCCCCGACCGTTGCCCCGGCCCCAATGGTCACCCCACAGAGGATCGTGGCGCTCGTGCCGATGGAGGCTCCCCGCCCCACCCGGGTCGGAACCACCTTCCAGTCGCTGGCCGTCTGCATCGAGCCGTCAGGGTTGATCGCCCGGGGGTACTTGTCGTTGATGAACGAGACGTTGTGGCCCACGAACACCCCGTCGCCAATCTCCACCCCTTCGCAAATGAAGGTGTGACTCGAGATCTTGCAGTCAGCGCCGATCCGGGCCCCCCGCTGGATCTCGACAAAGGTGCCGACCTTGGTGCGGTCGCCGATGGAGCAGCCATACAGGTTGACGAAGTCATAGATCTTGACCTCCCGGCCCAGGACGACGTCGGGGGCGATTTTTTGAAGGCTCATAGCTCGATAAACGCCCCGTTCCGGGCAAGGCTCTCCTGGGCGGCCGCCAGCACCCGCACGACCCGCCGGCCGGACTCTCCATCCGACTCGGGACGGGCCCCGGTCCGGACGCACTCCAGGAAATGGTCCGCCTCCCGCCGAAGCGCCTCCACCGGCTCGATGTGCGGCACCGACATGTCCCCCGTCCTGTAGCCAGCCAGCACCTGCCGCATCGTGGAATCGTCCGACTCCTGAAACCGAAGCCCCTTGTCGTAGATCTTGATCTTCTCGTCAGGGCTCAGGTCGTCAAACACCAGCATCTTGCTGCTCCCCCCGATGATGATTCGCCGGATCTTGGCCGGGGCAAGCCAATTGACGTGGAAGTGGGCCAGGGTTTCGTCCTCAAACCGGAGGGTGATGTAGGCAATGTTCTCGATCTGGCTCCCGGCGACATGGCGCGCCCCGTGGGCCGCCACCTGGGTCGGCCGCTTCGGCAGGACAAAATCCATGATGCTCAGGTCGTGCGGCGCCAGGTCCCAGATCACGTTTACATCGTGCTGGAAGAGCCCGAGGTTCACCCGCACCGAATCAAAGTAATGGATCTCCCCAAGCTCCCCAGCCCGGATCAGGTCGCGGATCTTGCGCACCGCCCCGGTGTAGATGAAGGTGTGGTCCACCATCAGGGTCAGCCGACGGGCGGTCGCCAGCCCGATCAAGTCGCGGCACTCGGCATCGGTCTCC
>DMJJ01000332.1 GCA_003452185.1 Verrucomicrobiales bacterium
AGGGGGGCCGGGGCTGGCGGGGCGCATTGGCCCCCGCCGCAGCACCCCCCGCCGCATCCCTTCTCATTGATCGCGAGGGCCCCGGTGGGGCAGGCCGCCACCACCTTCTCCACCACATGCCCCATGGCCTCGGAGACTGGCTTGTCGAGCGCGGCCCCGATCTTCACATCAAATCCCCGGCCGACGTAGGCGAAGCCAATCGGTTCCCCCTCCTTCTCGGTCACCCGGACGCAAAGCCCGCACTTGATGCACTTGCCCGGCTCGTACAGCGCCTGTCCCTGCTGGTTCAGCTGGGTGTGCCCGGCCCGCTCCTCGCCGGCAAACTGCGACTGCTTGGCATCGTACTCGTCGCTGTAGATTCGGAGCAGGCAGTCGTCCTTGGCCCGGCAGTCGCAGTGCAGGCAGCGGGTGGCCTCGGTGGCCGCCTCCTGGGCTGGATACCCCGCCTCCTCGCCCCCCGACGGGACCACGCGGGGGATCGGGGAGGCGTTTCCCAGGAACACCTCCATCTCTCCCTCGAGAAGGCGGCCCATGATGTGGTTGTACATCTCCACGATCCCGACCACGGGCACTCCCCGCAGGTGCTGGTCGATGCAGGCGGCGGCCTCCTTGGCGGCGATCACCGACTTGATCAGGGGCTGCCCCGGCTTGAGCACGCTTCCGGCGGCGAACACCGACGGCATCTCCGTCTGCCAGGTCGCGGGGTTCACCTTGAGCCCCTTCTCCCCCGCCGGCAGCCCGAGGGCGGCCAGGGCGGCGGGATCGGACTTGCCGCACGCGATCAGCACCGCGTCGAACCGCTCCCTGAGGTCGGGGAGCAGGACCGAGGCCCCGAGGGTGGCGTTGAACTGAAACTCCACCCCGAGGGCCCGCAGGATCCGCAGCTCCCCCTCGGCCACCCATCCCTCGATCTCACGCTTGAACTCCGCCTCGATCCTTCCTCCGAGCCGGCCGCTCCGTTCCAGCACCGTGCAGGAATGCCCCAGCACCGAGAGGTAATGGCTCGCGGCAAGTCCCGTCGCCCCCGCTCCCACGATCGCCACCCGCTTCCCGCTCAGCGGGGCCTGGCGGGGCGGGATGTAAGGGGACTCGCGGCGAAGGTCCCAGTCGGCGGCATGGCGCGTGAGCTGGCGGATCGAGATCGGCTCGTCGTGCTTCCCCCGTCGGCACCCCCGCTCGCACGGCACGTTGCAGAACCGCTCCAGGATCGAGGGGATGGCGATGTCCCGGCGCACGGTCTGGATGGCATCCTCGAGACGCCCCCCGAGGGTCTCACGGATCATCCTCGGGATTTCCATGTGCAGCGGGCAGAGCCGCTGGCACGGGGCCTCGCAATCCCCCACGTGGTCGCTCAGGAGAAGCTCGAGCGTCGACTTGCGAAACGCCCTCACCTCGTCGTTCCCGGTCTCGATCTCCATCCCTTCGGCCACCGGGGCCGAGCAGGCCGGCAGGAGCCGTCCGCTCTTCTTCTCCTTCACGACGCAGATCATGCAGGAGGTGAAATGCTCCATCCCCCCCTGGTAGCAGAGGGCCGGGATCTCGATGCCGATCCGGCGAGCCGCCTCGAGGATCGAGACCGGCGACTCGAGTTCCATCTCCTGGTTGTCGATTCGGAATTTCATTTCAGTCCGGAGATGGCGATTGCGCTCACCGGGCAGACCTGGCGACAGATGTCGCACCGGGTGCAGGTCGGCTCCTCGATATGATGCTGCCGATACGGGTTCATGGGGATGGCCTGCACCGGGCAGAACTGGGAGCACCGGGTGCACCCGATGCAGGTGTCATGGATGACGTACTGGATGAGGGCCTTGCACTTCCCGGCGGGGCACTCCCCCCGGAGGTGGGCCTCGTACTCCGAGCGGAAATACTTCAGGCTCGACCGGACGGGGTTCGGGGCCGTTTTCCCCAGGCCGCAGAGGCTTCCCTCGATGGTGATGGAGGCCAGCGACTCAAGCTTCTCGATGTCCCCCTTGCGCCCCTTGCCGGCGCACATCCGGTCGAGGATCTCCTTCATCCGCATGGTTCCGATGCGGCAATGGGTGCACTTGCCGCAGCTCTCCGTCTGGCAGAAGGTCATGAAGTAGCGGGCGATGTCGACCATGCAGTCGGTCTCGTCCAGGACGACCATCCCCCCGGATCCCATGATGGCCCCCACGGCCCGCAGCGCCTCATAGTCCACGGGCGTGTGGTCGAGGTGGGCCGGCACGCACCCGCCCGAAGGCCCTCCCATGAGCACCGCCTTGAAGCTGCGCCCGCCGGGGATCCCCCCGCCGATGTCGAAGACGATCTCATGGATCGACATCCCCATGGGCACCTCGATCAGCCCACCGCGGACGATCTTCCCCGCCAGGGCGAAGGTCTTCGATCCCCGGCTTTTCTCCGATCCCATGGCCGAGAAAGCCGGCCCCCCGTTGCGCAGGATCCACGGGACGGCGGAGAAGGTCTCGACGTTGTTGATGAGGGTCGGCTTTCCCCAAAGACCGCTCTGCGCGGGAAACGGGGGACGAAAGCTCGGCATCCCGCGTCCCCCCTCGATCGCCGACATGAGGGCGGTCTCCTCGCCGCAGACGAAGGCGCCAGCCCCCTCCACCACCTCGAGATGGAGCTTCTGACCGCTCCCTAGGATGTCCTGGCCGAGGTAGCCCGCGCGCTCGCAGAGGAGGATCGCCTCCCGGATCCGCCGGGTGGCCAGCGGGTACTCGGCGCGGATGTAGAGAAACCCCTTCTCAGCCCCCACGGCGCGGGCCGCGATGGCCATCCCTTCCAGGACCCGGAAGGGAAACGACTCGAGGATCATTCGATCCATGAAGGCCCCCGGGTCCCCCTCGTCGCCATTGCAGACGATGTACTTCTCCGGGTCGGCGGAGGCCCGCGTGAGCTCCCACTTCTGCCCCGTGGGAAAGCCGGCGCCGCCCCGCCCCCGAAGCCCGCTCGACTTCACCTCCGCGATGATCTCCTGCGGGGTCCGCCCGGCAAGGGAGGCCTTCAAGGCCTTGAAGCCGTCGTGGGCCAGGTAGTCCTCCAGGCTCAGCGGGCGCATCGCCCCGGCGTGCTCGGTGCAGATCCGCACCTGGCGGCCGGCGTAGCCCCCACCCATCGCGTGCCGCACCTCGTCCGAGTATCGGACCGGGGGAGCCCAGGCCTCGTCCGTGAAGACGTTTTCCAGGGCCCGGAACACGTGGGCTCCGAACCGCGCGGCCCATCGGACGGGCTTGAAGTGGTTGAGGAGGATCTGCCGGCACTCCCCTTCCTTCACCTGCCCGTACCGGTGCCGGCGGTCGTTGCGGATCGAGACCTCGACCAGGGGTGCCTGGAAGGAGATTCCCGTGCAGCCGACGCTCCGGACCCGCACCGCCAGGCCAAGCTCGCGGACGAGGCGCTTCATCTCGGCATGGACCCGGTCGGCTCCCCCGGCCACACAGCTCGAGCAGAGGCAGAGGCTCACCTCCCCCGCCTCGGGCCCGGCGTCCGGCTCCTCCCCGTCCGGGACCGCGGCACGGGCCCCCTGGGTTGCCAGGAAATCCCTGAGCAGGTCCGGGATGCTCCAGGTCTGCACATGCCCGTAGATCACGTTGTCGATCTGGACCACGGGGGCCAGCATGCAGCACCCGAGGCAGGCGACCTTCTCCACCGTGAACAGCCCCTCGGCATCCGTATGGGCCCCGGGGGCCAGCTTCAGGTGGTTGCGAAAGGTTTCGTCCAGGGTCTCCGCACCGCTCACGTGGCACGCGGTGCCGATGCAGGTCTTGATTATGTGCCGCCCCACCGGCTCGTGCCGGAAAAGGTGATAGAAGGTGGAGACCCCGGTGACGGAGGCCGGGGTGATGGAGGTCAGCTGGCAGAGCCGCTCCAGGGCCGCGGGGGGAAGCCAGTTCCACCGGGCCTGAATCGCCTGGAGCAGCGGGATCAGGTGCTTCGCCTCACCGCCGATCGATGCCACCATGGCATCCACCTCCAGCGGATCGACCGGCGGGGCATCGAGCCCGGAGAGGGGCTTGGCTCCCGGAGGAGGGATCGTCGGGAGCTCGGTCGCTGAAGGGTGGGAACTCATGTGCCAATCCGGAAAAGGTTCTTCGCGCCGCGGAGGATGAGGCTGTTTCCAAGGACCGCCGGGGTCGCGGAGGCCTCCTCGCCGAGCACCGGCTGGGCGACCCCCTTGTAGGCCTCCCCGGTGGCTTCAAAAATGTACATCTTCCCGCTCTTCTCCATCAGGTAGACCCGCCCCCCGGAGAGGATCGGAGAGGCGTAAAATCCATCGTCCGTCTCCTGCAGCCAGCGTCGTTTCCCGGTGCGCGCCTCCCAGCAGACGATGCCCCCCTCGCTCTGGCCCCCGAAGAGGAACCCCCCCGAGGCCACGGGCGTCGACACCCCTGGGATCTCGGTGGCGTTTTCCCAGGCCACGGCCCGTTTCACGGGGTCGATGGCCGCCAGCTTCACATGATCGCACGCCACGACGAGCAACCCGTCGACCCAGGTCGGGGCGGTGGCCACATCCCCGGCCCGGCCCCATTCCACCCGCCAGAGCTCACGTCCCGAGGCGCCGAGGTCATGAACGGTGAGGAACGCATCGGCCACGAGGACAAGCCGCTCGGCTCCGTCGAGCTCCACCAGGAGGGGCGAAGCCCAGGAGGCTCCGACCTTGCGCGGCAGTTTCCAACGGACGGCCCCGGTGGCCATGTCGTACGCGGCCACAAACCCATCCTTCTTCTGGTCGTACTGAACAATCAGCATCCCGTCGTGCAGCTCAAGCGAGGAGCCGTGGCCGTACGGGTTGTCGGGCACGCCTAGGGCGGCGCTCCAGGCGGGGACTCCATCCACCGTGAAGGCGACCAGGTCGCCGGTGGCAAAGAGCGCCGCCACGCGGGCCCCGTCGCACACCAGGGTCGGGGCGGCGTAGCCCGTGTCCCCCAGGACGCGGGGAGGCTCTCCGGGGGAGGCCGCCACCGGGCGGGTCCAGAGCACCGCTCCCGTCTTCGCATCGATGGCGTAGACCGCGCGGGCCTGGGCGGTCCCGCCCGAGAGGAACACCCGATCGCCCCAGAGGACGGGGGATCCAAATCCGGGGAGCGGGACGGGGGTTTTCCAAGCCACCCCCCTGCCTGTCGCGCCATCCCACTCGACCGGGAGCGTGGCCGCCTGCGGGCGCGCCCCGACGGGCCCCCCGCGAAATGACGACCAGTGCCGAAGCCGCTCCTCGCGTCCCGGTCCCCGCGGCGGGGCATTCCCCTCGACAACGGCTGCGGCCGCCGGCTTCGCGGCGGCGACCGGCACAGCGGTTCCCTTCCCCGTGACAGACCCCTGCCCCCCGGGAGCCCCCGGGGGAGCGGGAACGGATGGCACCTCCGCCACCGCGCCATCCAGGGTGCTCTTCCAGGGGAGCGCCAGGCTCAGGGCCAGCCCAAAGAGCACCAGCGCCGCAACCGTCACCGCCTTGCGAGCCCAAAGGGCGTTGGCCGCCAGGTCATCTTTCGGCCCCGAGGAGTCCGGGAACGGGAGCCCCCGGTGAAACCCGCTCAGCGCCTTGAACGCCGTCACCATCACCACCAGACCGCCGGCCAGCATCCAGATCCCCGCCTGGTTGAACCCCTGGCTGCTGAAGAAGGCCCGCCGCGCGAGATAGTCCATCTCCCGGATCTGCTCCTTCAGGGTTTCGTCCTGGGGAGTCTGTTTCAGCTGCTTCACCATCCGCTGAAGCGCCGGGGCATGGATCGGGTCGTTCCGCTTCAGCTGGGTGTTGTTCGCGATCAGAAAGGCGCACGTCACCAGGGAAAAGAGCCCCGCCACCACCCCCACGACCCAGAGGGCGCGGTACGCCACCGAGGCCTGGG
>DMJJ01000453.1 GCA_003452185.1 Verrucomicrobiales bacterium
GTCTCGGCCGACTGCCCCTCCCGGCGGCTGGCATATCGGTCTCCCACGCGAGCCAGGTTCGAGGCGACCACAAAGCCGCCCGCGGGGGGCCGCCGGTCCACCAGCAACAGGTAGGTCTTACGCACCTCCCGGCCCGTGAACTGGAGGGTCAGCGACTTGTTGGCCTCGGGGGTCTTTGTGAAGAGCAGGAGCCCCGAGGTCTCCTTGTCGAGCCGGTGAACGATGGCGAGCGGGGCCCAGCGAGGGTCCCGGTGGCGCAGCCAGTCGTAGATCCCCTCGTTGGCATACGGTCCCGGCGCGTGGGTGTTCCACCCGGCGGGCTTTCGGACCACCAGGAGATCCTCATCCTCGTGGACCAGAAGGGATGGTGGAAGCGGGGTCACGAAAGGGGGGGCGTCAGGCTGGGGCTTCCCGGGACCATGGATCGCAAGGGGCTCACAGCGGGCCTAAAAGGTGATCGCCTGGTTGGCGGTGCCACAGTGAGGGCAGCGACTTCGATCAACGTCCGAGTCGTCCGTGTACACAAAGCTGCACTTGCCGCAGCGGAAAATCCGGTCCTCGCTCGGGGTGAACCCGAAGCGGCGGCGGCGCAGTTCGGCATACCAGCCGACGACAAGAAGCCCGACCAGCAGGAGGGCGACGTACCCGAGGATGAGGGAGTCGAACGTCATGGGGCGGCCGGGGAGACCCGGTTGGTCACGGCCACGGGGAGGGTTTGCCACTCGAACACCAGCCGACCCCACTCCGGGGCGGGAGGGGGTGCGGAGGCCGCCGACGGGAGCCGGGGGAGCAAGGGGGCGAATCGAAGTGTCCGCGCTGCCTCCAACGCGAACCGGTCGGCCTCGGGCAGATGGGTGGCCGGGGGGCCGAAGATGATCCCCGAGGGCGCCCCCTCCCGTTCGACCAGGGAGGCCGAGGTGACGCGCCCGTCGTGATCGACAGCCACCTGGACGATCGAGTCGGCAATGACATCCGCGAACGGCCAGGCGGGGAGCGGGAGCGACTGCCACGCGACGCGCCGGGCCGGGGCTCCCTCGACCCGGAGGGAGGATCCGACCACGGGGGGCGGGTTCACCGGGAGGAGGTTCTCCCGCCATGACGGGGGGCGATCGACGATGAGCATCGTGGGGGGGCTTGCCTGAGTCACGGCATCGGCCAGGGCGCGGCCGAGGTGGTTCGTTTGGATCTCCAGCCATTGGGGAACATCCTTCACCGGGGTGTCCGGGAGCGAGGGAGGGCCGTAGCGGAGCCAGGCCGATCCGGAGAACCCCTCAAGGCTCGGGAAGGCGAAGAGTGTCGGAGGGTTGAGCCAGGGGAGCCCGTCGAGGGCATCCGCCGGAGCCCGCTGGAGGGCGAGGGCAAACCGGGTTCCGGTGTCGCGGGGGACGCGACCGGGTCCCGGAGGAAGAACGCCCCATCTGAGGATCGCCGCCTGGAGGAGGGTCAGCCCGAGGATCGCCAACCACCACCGTCTCGGGAGGGGATTGAGGCGCAGGGCCCTCATGGCTTCAGGACCGGGGCAGGCCGGGGCTCGGGCCGGGTGGCGAACCATGTGTTCTGGATCCCGGCCTCACGGGCAATCAGGCAGAGCTCGACCAGCTTCTCATACCGGACCTCCGCATCGGGCTGGAGCACGAGGGTCAGGGGGCCACCGGACTGTGCGACCGTGCGAAGTCGGGTTTTGAGTTCGTTTTCCGGCGTCACCTGGTTGTCGTAAAAGCAGGTCCCGTTGGCGGCGACCGCCACCACCACCGCCCGGTTCGTGAGGCCCGGAAGGTCGGGGGCAGCCGGGAGCGTCAGGGGCAGCCCCGGGGTGAAGACGAGACCGCTGTTGAAGATCAGGAAAACCACCAGAAGGAAGAACACCCCGGCAAACGGGGCGGCGTCCAGCTGACCGCGGAAGATCTTGTGATTGCGCGGAAGCCTCATGAATCGGCCCGGGCGGTGTCGGTCACGATGTTAATGATCTCGGTCGCGGCCCGCTCCATCTCCAGCACGATGCTGTTGACCCGGTTGACCAGGTAGTTGTAAGCCGCGTAGGCGGGGATGGCCAGCGCCAGGCCGGCGGCGGTGCAGATGAGCGACTGCCAGATCCCACCCATGAGGATCTCGCGGCTCGCAAAGAGGTTTTCCACCTGCAGCGTGCTGAACACCTTCACCATCCCAAGGGTGGTGCCGAGCAGGCCCATGAGGGGCGCAATCTGGGCAATGGTGGCGAGCAGGTTGAGCTTTTCCTCCAGGGGAGGCACCTCCGTGAGCCCGGCCTCCTCAAGGGCGCTTCGAAGCCCCTCCCGCCCCCGTTCCCGATTGAGGATCGCCACCTTGACCAGCCGGGCGACCGGCCCCGGCGTGGCATCGCAGATCGAAAGGGCCTCGACGACATTCTCCCGCTTCAGGACGTTGCGCACGCCGTTCAGGAACTCCATCGAGTTGATCTGGGCCCGATGGTAGTGCAGCACCCGCTCGACGAACACCGCGACAGCCGTGCCGCTGGCGGCCAGGAGGAGCCAGAGCATCGGGCCGCCCGCTGTGAGGACTTTGACCATGCGCGAGTTATAAAAAACCACACCCGAAGAATCCAACTACTTCTTCAGATAAAGCTCCTCTATGTTCCACGTGACCCGGTTGTTCATCATGGTGGCCGGGCGGACGTTCCGGAGCGCGGCGCGGGAGGCACAGAAGCCGTTCATCGCCGCGGTGTAGATGACCGGGACCTGCTCGGCCAGGATCCGCTGGATCTCATCGAACGATTTCTTCCGCTCCGCAAAGTCGAGCCTCTTCAGGTTGAGGTTCACAAGGGCGTCGATCCGCGCCTCCCACTCGGTCGAGGGCTTCGCCTGCTGCGGGAACCATTGATGGGTGAACCCGTTCGATCGAAGCACATTGAGACTCCCCGCGGGGTCGGCCGACTCCGCCACCAGGCCGAGGAAAATGCATTCGAAGTCATACGAGGCATCGAGCTTTGTGACGATCGTGTTGAAGTCCAGGGGCCGGTAGTTGAGCTTGATCCCAAGGTTCTTCAGATCCTGCTGCACGAGGACTGATCCCTTCTCGCGACGGCTGTTCCCGGCGTTGGTGTTGAGCTCGAACTCGATGACATTCCCCTCGGCATCCTCCAGGAGGCCATCTCCATTCCGGTCCTCGATCCCGATCTC
>DMJJ01000413.1 GCA_003452185.1 Verrucomicrobiales bacterium
AACGTGACGCTGAACCGGAGATACGCCCCGGCGTCATCCCATGGCACCGTGCTGATGAGCTTCTGGGTGATCAGCCACTGGGACACCTCTTCGGCGCTCTTGAACTCCATGCGAGCCCCTCCCTGGAGGGTGGCCGCACGGGGAGCCTTCACGTAGAGGAAGAACGACCCCGCGGGCTTGCGAGCGTTGAACCCCGCCTTGCGCAGCGTCTCGACCAGCCCCCCCATCCGGCGCCCGTACTTGGCGGCGATCTTCTCGGTGATCTCAGGATGGTCGAAGCAGTAGGCCGCCGCGTGCTGGATGGCCAGGAACTGGCCCGAGTCCGTGTTGTCCTTCACATCCCCGTAGGCCTTCACGAGGAGCTCATTCCCGGCCACGAAGCCGCAGCGCCATCCGGTCATGTTGAAGGTCTTGCTGCAGGAGTGAAGCTCCACGCCGACCTCCTTGGCACCGGGGGTGGCGAGGAAGCTGAGCGGCTTCCCCTCGAAGACCAGCGCGGCGTACGCGGCGTCATGGAGGACGACGATGTTGTTCCGGCGGGCGAAATCGACCACTCGTGCAAAAAACTCCGGGGTCGCGCTCGCCCCGGTCGGGTTGTTGGGATAGTTCAACACGAGGACCTTCGCCCGCTTGAGGACGTCGGCCGGGATCGAGTCGAGGTCGGGAAGGAACTGGCCCGCCTCGGTGAGCGGGAGGTTGTGCACCAGGCCGCCGTAGTACTTCGAGTGCGTGCCGAACACGGGGTACCCGGGGGTGGTCATGAGAACGTAGTCCCCGGGGTTGATGAAGGCGGCGGGGAGGATCGAGAGGGCGGCCTTGCTCCCGATGGAATGCATGACCTCGGTGTCGGGGTTGATCCCCCGGACCCCGCAGACGCGGTCGAGGTAGCGGGCGGCGGACTGCTTGAGCACCCCGTCGCCGTTGTCCGCGTAGCCGCGGTTCTCGGGCCTGAGGGCCGCCTTGTGCAGCTCTGCCACGACCTCCGGGAACGCCATCTCATCCGGCTCCCCGACCCCCATGTCGATGATCTCCGTGCCGGGGTTCGCGGCGAGTGCGGCCCTCTTGGCCCGCTTGATTTTCTCGAATTTGTAGATCGCGGTCGACTTGCCGTATTGCTTGCCACCGATGCGCTCGGCGAACAGGTTTTGAATGTAGGAGTCGGTCATAAAAAATGGGCGCCCGCACTGCGCGGGCAAGGGGCGGACCGTAGCCAAAGGGGGGCCGGATGGCAAGGACGGGGCGAGGGACGGGCCGCACGTGCCCCTCCCCCCCCGGACGGCGGGGGCCCGGGAGACGAGGCCGGGGCCGGCAAACTTCCACTGGCCTTGCGAGGCGGCGTTCCAACATACTCGGCGCACGATTATGACTCAGCTCACGGCTGCGCAGCTCGCCGCGCTCATCGACCACACCCTCCTGAAGCCGGAGGCCACGACGCAGGACATCGACCGACTCTGCGCCGAGGCGCTGGAACACAAGTTCTGCACCGTCTGCGTCCACGGGTCGAGGGTCGCCCGGGCCTACGCCCTGGTCGAGGAGACCCCGGTGAAGGTCGCCGCCGTGGTCGGGTTTCCCCACGGGGCGATGGATGCCGATGCAAAACGGTACGAGACGGAAGTCGCGGTCGACCACGGGGCGGAGGAGATCGATGTGGTGGTGAACATCGGCCGGCTCAAGGAAGGGGATCACCGCGCGGTATTCCGGGAGCTCCGGGACGTGGTCGAGGCAGCCGACGAACGGGCGGTCAAGGTCATCCTGGAAACCAGCCTCCTGACCCGCGAGGAGATCCTCCACGGGTGCAAGCTCTCGGTGGATGCCGGGGCACGCTTCGTGAAGACCTCCACCGGGTTTGGGTCCGCGGGGGCGACCGTCGAGAACGTCCGGCTGATGCGGGAGGCCGTGGGGCCGACGTTCGGCGTCAAGGCGTCGGGAGGGATTCGCGATCTCGCCACCGCCCTGGCGATGGTCGAGGCCGGGGCCACGCGACTCGGTTGCTCGGCGGGGGTGCAAATCCTCAAGTCCCTTCCCCCGCCCGCCCCCGTCAGGTAGCCGCCCGGGAGCCGAGGGACTTCGCGCTCGCCAACGGCCCTCCCGGGATGGCACCGTCCCGCTGCCAATGGTCTCGAACGCACACCCCATGGTCATGGACCCCAAGAGCCCGCCCTGCCGGATCCCGTCCCTTCTCGCCGCCCTCCTCCTCACCTGCCCGACGCAGGCGGCCCCCTCGGCTCCCCCTCCGGAGGAGCGGAGCCAGATCGGGTTCACGGGGCCCGAGGCCTTTCCCCTCGACCCGTTCATCGGACAGCTCCGCTCCGCGGACCTGGACGGGGATGGCCTCGTTGACCTCGTGGTCGCCAACAACACCAAGGCCCGCGTCACCCTGCTGATGAACCGGACGGGCAAGCCCCCGCTTCCGCCCGAGACTCCGGCGGCCGCCCGGCGGGACGTGAATGAGCTGCCGCCCGACTCGCGATTCAAGGTCGAGTCAATCACCTCCGAGAAGCGGATCGCAGGCCTGGAGGTGGCGGATCTCAACAATGACGGGCTCCCGGACATTGTTTACTTCGGGGAGCCGAAGCCGCTGGAGGTGGTGATCCACTACAACCTGGGGAAAGGGGCCTGGAGCCCGCCAAAGCGATGGCAGCTGGAGGATGCCCTGCTGATTCCGGGGGCCCTGGCGGTCGGGGACCTCAACGGGGACGGGCTGGTGGATGTGGCGGTGGCCTCCGAAAATTACGTTTCCCTCCTCACCCAGAAGCCCGACCACACCTTGGCGGAGGCCGAGAAGGTGCCGTTCACCGGGTCGGTCAAGGCGATCGAGATCCTCGACATGAACGGGGATGGCCGCAAGGACCTGGTGCTGGTCAACTGGGAGAGCGCCAGCCCTGTGCGGTTCCGCCTGCAGAACGCGGCGGGCCAGCTCGGTCCCGAGATCCATTTTGGAATGCAGCCAATCCGGGCCATCCTGGCCGAGGACCTCGAGGGGGACTCCCGGATGGAGATTGTCACCATCGCCCAGAGCTCCGGAAGGGCCCAGGTCTCGAACCTCATCCGTAAGCCCGGGGCGACCCTCTCCGGGGCATTCACCCAGGGGGAGTTTCAAGTCATGCCCTTCCCCCACACCGCCCGCCCGCGTCGCGGCGTCGCGTGGGGGGACGTGAACGGCGACGGGCTGCCGGACCTGCTCGTCGCGCAGCCCGACAGCGGGCAGCTGACCCTGCACCTCCAGTCCAGGGATGGCTCGCTCGGGGAGGCCCGAACCTTTCCCTCCCTCGCCGGGGTGACGGACATCGCGGTGGGCCCCGCGGGGCCGGGCGGCGCGCGGCCCGACATCTACCTCCTGAGCGGAGATGAGCGGCAGATCGGGGTGACGGCGTTCAACACCGAGAACCGGATGCCCTTCCCGACGCCGCTCCCCCTCGAGGGCAAGCCGCTCTCGATGGCCA
>DMJJ01000361.1 GCA_003452185.1 Verrucomicrobiales bacterium
GTCTCCTTCACCTTCCCTTGTGCTGGCGGTCCCCATCGGCCTCGGGGCCGCCGTCTATATCTCAGAGTTCGCACAAGGGAAGGTGAAGGAGACCCTCAAGATCGTGATCGAGCTCCTCGCCGCCATCCCCTCCATTGTCTGGGGTTTCATCGGGTTGATGGTGCTCGGCCCCCTGGTGAAGGGGCTCTTCACAGCCGCCCCCGAGACCCTCTGGGGCAAGCTGATGCTGACCCTCCACCTGGCAAGCTCGGAGACCGGGGCCGCCCAGGGGACCAACATGCTCACCGGGGGGATCATCCTTGCCCTGATGAGCGTCCCCCTCATCGTTTCGCTCTCGGAGGACGCCCTGCGTGCCGTCCCGGACTCGTACCGGGAGGCCGCCTTCGCCCTGGGAGCCAACCCCTGGGAGACGGTCCGGAGGGTCCTCTTTCCGGCAGCGCGCAACGGTCTCCTGGCCGCCTCGATGCTCGGGATGGGACGCGCCATCGGGGAGACCATGGCGGTGTTGCTCGCCACGGGCCACAGCAACCGGATCCCGATGGCCCTCACCGACCCCGTCCGGACCATGACCGCCACGATCGCCGCCGAGATGGGGGAGACGGTCAACGGGTCCGACCACTACCGGGTGCTCTTCATCCTGGGGATCGTCCTGTTCGTGATCACCTGCGGCATCAACATCGCCTCCGACCTCATCATCAAGGGGGTCAAGAAACAGGGAAAGGCCTGACATGAGCGAACCCTGCAGCGCAATCCCCTCGGAAAACCCGTTCGCCCTCACCCCGCTCGAGCGGCGCAAGAAGGCCGCCGCCCGCCGGAACCAGTGGATCATGTTCGGTTTCTGCGCGCTCCTGATCATCCCCCTGGTGCTGATCCTGGTGGACATCTTCTGGAAGGCGGCCCCGGTGCTGTCGCTCGATTTCCTGTGGCAAAACCCGGTCAACAAGGGGAAGGAGGGAGGCCTCTGGGCGCCGCTCGTCGGAACGTTCTACCTCGTGGTTGGGTCGTTGCTCTTCGTGGCTCCGGTGGGGATCTTTGCCGCGATCTACCTCAACGAATACGCACGTGAAGGCTGGGTCAACCGGGTCATCGGGATCACCGTGACGAGCCTGGCCGGGGTTCCGAGCATTGTGCACGCCCTGTTCGGCCTCGGGGCGTTCGTCCTCGGGATGCTTCCAGCGATCAACCGGCTTCTGGCCGATCCCGCCCGGCCCGAGACCCGCTGGGAGGCGGGACTCCTCACCGCCTCCCTCACCGTGGCGGTCATGAACCTGCCGGTCATCATCACCAGCACCCGCGAGGCGCTCGGCGCCGTGCCCCAGTCGTTCCGCGAGGCCTGCTGGAACCTGGGGGCCACCCGCTGGCAGACGATCCGCACAATCGTTCTCCCGAACTCCCTGAGCGGCATCCTCACGGGGATCATCCTGGTGGTGTCGCGGGCGGCCGGGGAGACCGCGCCGATCCTGTTTACCGGGGCGACCTTCTTCAAGTTCGTCGCCGACAGCGGGACAGCCAAGCTCTTCCCGTACGGCATCGGCGAGCCGTTCATGGCGATGTCCATGCACCTGAACATCATCTCGAACCAGATCTCCCAGATGCCCGAGCGGATGAAGTTCGGGAGCGCGGCGGTGCTCATCACGCTCATCCTGGCGATCAACAGCCTGGCCATCGCGCTCCGGGTCTGGCTCCGCGGCCGCAAACGCTGGTAGCCCCCCCTCACCCACACGCCCCTCGAACCATGTCAGCGAGCCCCCCGCATCTCGAGTTCCGGAACCTCTCGGCCTACTACGGCACGAAGCAGGTCCTGAGGGACGTCTCCTTCACGGTACCCCGGAACAGCGTGATCGGGATCATCGGACCCGCGAACTCGGGGAAGACCACCCTGCTCAAGACCATCAACCGGACCCTGGACTTCATCCCCGGAGGACGCTTCACCGGGGAGGTTCTTCTCGGTGGGGAGAGCGTGACCGCGATGCGGGATCCGAACGCGCTTCGACGGCGGATCGGGATGGTGTTTCCGCTTCCCGTGGGGCTCCCGCTCAGCGTCTACGAGAACGTCGCCTACGCCCCCCGTCGCATGGGGGTGACCGACAAGGGGGAGCTCGATGGGATTGTCGAGCGCTGCCTCCGCCAGTCGGTCCTGTGGGATGAGGTGAAGGACCGGCTCAACCTCCTCGGCACCCGGCTCTCAGGAGGCCAGCAGCAGCGCCTCACCCTGGCCCGGGCCCTGTCCCTTTCCCCCGAGATCCTTTGCCTCGACGAGTTCAGCATCGCGATCGACCCGGTCACCACGATGCGGATCGAGGAGGTGCTCAAGGAGCTTCGCCGCAGCATGACGATCGTCCTCGTGACCAACCTCGTGCAGCAGGCCCGGCGCCTCGCCGACAACACCCTGTTCCTGTGGCGTGGCGAGACCGTGGAGCTGAGTCCCACGGAGGTCGCCTTCAGCGACACGCCGCGGGACCGGCGGACCTACGACTACGTGAACGGCATATTCGGATGACCTCCCCCCTCCAGCCCCCGGCCCCCGCGGCAAGCCCGGTCGGCAGCGACCCGGCCCGGTTCAGCATCACCACCCGGGACCTCTGCCTCTGGTACACCAAGTTCCAGGCCCTGAGGAACGTCACCGTCAACATCCGCCACGGGCTCATCACCTCGCTCATCGGGCCGAGCGGGTGCGGCAAGACCACCCTGCTCCGGTGTTTCAACCGGGTGAACGAGCGCTATGGCTACGTCACCACCCGGGGCGAGATCCGGATCCTCGACAAGAACATCTACGACCCGGACGTCTCCCTGATCGAGCTCCGGAAAAAGGTCGGCATGGTGTTCCAGCGACCCAACCCGCTCCCGATCTCCGTCTACGAGAACGTGGTCTTCGGGATCCGTCTTCACCGGGACTCCGACTCCCTCCGCCGGAGCCAGCTCGACGAGGAGGTGGAGAAGGCTCTCACCGAGGTCGGCCTCTGGAACGACCTCAAGGATCGCCTCGATGCCAAGGCCACGACGCTCCAGCTCGAGCAGCAGCAAAAGCTCTGCATCGCCCGCCTGCTTCCCCTCAAGCCCGACATCATCCTGATGGACGAGCCGTGCAGCGCCCTCGACGTCGAGGGGACGCAGGCGATTGAAGAGCTCATGTTCAGCCTCAAGGGCCGTTACACCATCGTCATCGTGACCCACAACATGGCCCAGGCCCGGCGCGCCAGCGATGAGTGCATCTTCATGCTCATGGGGGAGCTCATGGAGCATACCCGCACCGAGGAGCTTTTCCTCACCCCCCGGCATCCCAAGACCGCCGACTATATCGAGGGCCGCTACGGCTGACCGCCCCGCTCCCCTGCACGGCTGCGCCGCGAAGAGGAACTGCGAGACCGCGACATTTCCCCATTGCACCCTGCCCGGGGGTGGTTCATATGCTACGGGCATGTTGGCCAGGGTGGGGTCCGCCGCGGTTCTCGGAATCGAGGCTTTTTCCGTTGATGTGGAGGTGAATTCCGGAGGTGTCGGCGACATGCGCGCCGTGATCGTCGGGCTTCCGGATGCCGCCGTGCGCGAGTCGCTCGACCGCGTCTTCACGGCCATGACCAACTCGGCGTTCCGGATCCCGCTTGGAAGAACCACCGTCAACCTCGCCCCTGCGGACGTCCGCAAGGAGGGCCCGAGCTTCGACCTCCCGATCGCCCTCGGCATCGTGCAGGCGAGCGAGCAGATCGAGAGCCCCCTGCTCAACCACTACCTGATCGCCGGTGAGCTCGCCCTGACCGGGGCGGTGCGGCCGATCAAGGGGGCGCTGGCGATGGCCCTCAGGGCCCAGGCCGAGGGGCTGCGGGGGGTGATCGTCCCCGCGGAGAATGCCCCCGAGGCCGCCGTGGTGCGGGGGCTCGAGGTGATCCCGGTCTCGAACCTCCGCCAGGCCGCGGCCTTCCTCGAGGGGGAGGAGAAGATCCCGCGCGTGGTCACGGACATCGACGCCCTGTTCAACCAACCTCCCGACGAGGAGGCCGACTTCAGCGAGGTGCGTGGGCAGGAGTCGGTGAAGCGGGCCCTGGAGATCGCCGCGGCCGGCGGTCACAACGTCCTCCTGATCGGCCCGCCAGGGACGGGAAAATCGATGCTCGCCAGGAGGCTCCCAACGATCCTCCCCCCCCTCACCCTGGCCGAGGCGCTTGAAGTGACACGGATCCACAGCACGGCCGGCCTCCTCGGCCGCGGCCAGGCGTTGATCACCCGCAGGGCGTTCCGGTCACCCCACCACACCGCCAGCGATGCCGGCCTCCTCGGGGGAAACGCCAACCCGACCCCCGGCGAAATCTCCCTCGCCCACCACGGGGTCCTCTTCCTGGACGAGCTTCCCGAGTTCAAGCGAAGCGTCCTTGAGACCCTGCGGCAACCGCTGGAGGAAGGCCGGGTGACCATCTCCCGGGCGGCGGGGACCTTCACCTTTCCAGCAGAGTTCATGCTGGTGGCAGCGATGAACCCCACCCCCGACGGGAAGATGCCCTCCGAGTCCCGCAGCTCCCCCAAGGCGATCCAGAACTACCTCGGCCGGGTCTCGGGTCCGCTGCTCGACCGGATCGACATCCACGTGGAGGTCCCCTCCGTGAAGTTCGCCGACCTCTCAACCGCCCCGGCGGGGGAGTCCTCCAGCGCCATCCGGTCGCGGGTCCTGCGCGCCCGCACCCTCCAGCAGCAGCGGTTCGCGAACCGGCCCGCCGTGGCGTGCAACGCCCGGATGGGAGGACGCGACCTCCGGGCGCACTGCGGGCTCGACCCGGGCACCCACGAGATGCTCAAGCATGCCATGACCGACCTGAAGCTCAGCGCCCGGGCCTACGACCGGATCCTCAAGGTGGGGCGAACGATCGCCGACCTGGCCGGCGCCGCGGCCATCGGGGCGGACCATGTCTGCGAGGCCATCCAGTATCGATCGCTCGACCGCCAGCTCTGGACCTGAGCCCCACCCCGCCGCCGGATCAAGGCCTCGCGGGATGCCACGCCTCGTCGAAGAACCCGGCCGCGGCGATGCCCCCGGGGAAGCGGGATGTCACCGGCTTCTCGACATCGATGATCGCGTAGTCCGGGAGCTTGGGCACCTGGCGGGCGTTGTTCAGGTAGTCATACTCACGGAAGGTGAACCCGCTGTTCAGCACCACGTAGCGCCGGGGGTTGAGGGGGTTCGGAAAGATGAGCACCGGGACATGCGTGGCGGCGGGGAATTTCTCCGTCCCCAGGCTCACCTCATCCCGGGTCCAGGTCACGGGGAGCATCGGGAGGATCCGGGCCAGGAGCTTGTTGCTTGAGGGGTCCCCCCAGAGCACCAGGTTGTGGGCGGCGATGTCGGCATCGCTCACCTCCCCGTCCCCCTTCACCCGGGCATCGCCCCGGAAGTGGCGGCGCCAGTGCTCCACCGCATGCTGCATCTCCGCCGCGGCCCAGGCGCCGGTGCGGGGATGCCAGGCCTCGCCGGATGGCTTCACCATCAGGAAGCTGTCCAGGAAGGCATCATCGATCGGCCCCTGCAACCCGTGCCGCTTGCGGAGCCCGTCGGCCTTGCCGGCCGGTTCCCACCGCCCGGCCACCTTCTCGAAACGGGCGATCCAGGACCGGTCCGACAGGGGTCGCGGGGCCGGCAGCTCGAACCCGTCCAGGGTGACCGTCGGAACGCGGGTCAGGTCGAAAGGGCATAGCCCCGGACCCATGGCGAAGGTGACGGCGGAGACATTCGTCGTGGTGGCGCTCACGCCCGAGGTGCGGGTGATCTCGGCATCGACCCGCGCCCGGCTCCAATGCTGCTCCAGGCCATCGACCTGCACCCAGGCCATCTCGTTGTATCGAAGGGTCCAGGTGGCAAAATGGACACGCCGGGGGAGCACGTCCCGCCCGCGCGCGACAATCGCGTCGATACGCCGATTGATCTCCGCCCGCGCGTCCGGGGTGTAAAAGTGCGCAGCCTTGGCACCGATCACGTGCACCATCTCGATCCCCTCGGCGGCGAGGGCGGCCTGCATCACATCCGCCGCCTGCTTCTGGCTGTCGACCTCCCCGCTATACGCCACCGTGGGACACTGGGCCAGGTTGACCGCATAGTCCGGGCAGTCGTAGAGGTGCCAGAGCTTTTGTTCGAACCAGGAGGGCTTGAGCTCCTCGTTCTGGAACACCTTGAGGAACGCCGGCGTCTCGGAGAAGCCGGCCCCCGGGGCTGCGGCGGCCCAGCGCCCGGCATGATGCACGGCAAGATGCCAGCAGGCAGCCCCACCGAGGGAGAATCCGCGGACCACGATCCGGTTCTCATCGATGGGATAGCTCTTCTGCACATGTTCCAGCGCCTCGAGCGCATCGACCTCGCCCGCCAGCTTCTGCCCGTTGCAGTACCGGCCGTACGGGTGGAGGACAAAGGCATCCCGGGGGGTGAACTCACCCGGGGAGCGAAGTCGGTCCCGCAGGAAGCTCAGCTCGGTGAGCTGTTCCCCCCGCCCGTGAAACCAGAAATCGAGGCGGTGCCGCACCGCCGATCCAGCCTGGTAGGAGGAGGGCACGACGAGTCCATACGGCTGCAGGCTCCCATCGAGCCGGGAGATGTAGCCACGGAGGACGAGCCCCGTGGCGGTGGTCCAGGGGGAGCGCCCCTCGCGGAGGTTGCGCGCCCGCTCCAACCCCTGCCGGAGAAGATCCCGCCCCGTGACAACATCGTTCGTGGGATTGTAAATCTCGTCATACCGGAGCGCCCAGCTCACTCCCTTGTGGAAGATCTCCACGTCGGGCAGCAACCCGAGGAGGGCGGGCCGGTCCTTGAGCTCGACCCGGAGGGCCTCGATCTCATGACCCAGCTCGGTGATCCCCCGCTCCAGCTCGACCCGCGAGTCGGGGTCGATCGGCTTTCCCGGTGGAGGCTGCCGCCGGACGGTTTCGGGGTTGTTGTCCGCCTTCCCATCCCCGAGCAGGGGAGCCGGGGAGGCCAGGAGGATCAGGGCAGCCAGGGTGGCAAGGAGTCGTTGGGTCATTTTCATGGCTTCGGCATGCGATCGGTTCGGGGGGGGATGTTGCCCACGTCCGACGGCCGATGTCACCACGGCATTCACACGGGCGGGGAGTTGCTGTAGGGTGGGGGGGATGTTGCGTTTCGGCCCGCTCCAGCTCCAGTCCAACCTGTTTCTCTCGCCCCTGGCGGGTTACACCAACCTGCCCTTCCGCCTCACCCTCCGGGGGCTCGGCGGCCTGGATCTCGCCACCACCGACCTGGTGAACGCCCGGTCGCTGCTTGAGAAGAACCCGAAGGCCTTCAAGCTGATCGAGACCTCCCCGGCCGACCAACCCCTCGCCGTGCAGCTCTTCGGTGCCGTCCCCGAGGAGATGCGGGATGCCGCAGCCTATCTCGAATCGATTGGAATCGCCTCGGTGGACATCAACATGGGGTGCCCCGTGAGGAAGGTGTGCCGCGTGGGCGGGGGCTCGGCCATGATGACCGAGCTCGACAAGACCGCCGCCCTCGTGCGCGGCATGGTCAACGCGGTGAGGATCCCCGTCACAGCAAAAATGCGCCTCGGATGGGACGACGCCAACCTCACCGCGCCCGACCTTGCCCGTGCGCTCCAGGACGCCGGCGTGGCGGCGGTGTTCATCCACGGACGCACGCGGGAGCAGGGGTTTGGGGGGACGGTCAACCTCGAGGGGATCCGCCGCGTGGTGGAGGCGGCGCCGGGCATCCCCGTCATCGGCAACGGGGACGTCACCACGCCGGAGGCCGCCCGCACCATGCTGCGCGAGACCGGCTGCGCCGGGGTGAGCATCGGCCGCGGAGCATTCTACAACCCGTGGATTTTCGCCCACACCCGGCAGTACCTCGACACGGGAATTCTTCCCAAGGAGCCAACGTTCGCCGAGCGGATCCGGGTCATGCGGGATCACCTCGACCGGATGGTCGAGGTGTTCGGGGAGGTGCACGCCTGCCGGATGTTCCGGAAAGTCGCCCCATGGTACTCCAAGCGCTTCGGACCGGTGAGCGAGTTCAACAAGAAGGTGGTCCTGCTGGCGAGCCGTGCCCACTTCGAGGAGATTCTGGAGGGGTACATCCGGTGGCGACAACAGTTCCTGGATGACGCCGGCGAGCTCAAGCCACAGTACCGCCCGGCCGCCCTCGCCTCCTCCTTCATGGATGGGCCGCCAGCCACCCAGCGGGAGGGAATCCCGGTTCCCAAGGGGCCAGTCGACATCTGGTAACCCCCTGCCCCGCCCCACCCCCGCACGAACCGGCTACGGCCGGCAGC
>DMJJ01000194.1 GCA_003452185.1 Verrucomicrobiales bacterium
GAGGAGACCAGCGCCTCCCTGGAGGAGGTGAGCAGCATGATCCGCCGGAACGCGGACCACGTGCGCACCGCCTCGGAGCTCTCCTCCCAAACCACCGCGGCGGCGCGCCGAGGCGGGGCCGAGATGGACCGGATGGTCCAGGCGATGCAGGCCGTTCAGGCCTCCGGGGGGGAGATCAAGAAGATCGTGGGGGTGATCGACGAGATCGCATTTCAGACGAACATCCTCGCCCTGAACGCAGCCGTGGAGGCGGCGCGCGCGGGGCAGGCCGGGATGGGGTTCGCCGTCGTGGCGGATGAGGTCCGCACCCTGGCCCAGCGATGTGCCCAGGCCGTCTCGCAAACCACGTCCACCATCGAGGAGTCCTCCCGCCGCTCAGCCGACGGGGCGGCGATGTGCATGCAGGTGAACGAGGATCTCCGCAAGATCCTCTCCCAGGTGGGCGAGGTGGATAAACTCCTCCAGGAGGTCGCCCAGGCCTCCCGGGAGCAGACCGAGGGCACGGCGCAGATCTCCGCGGCCGTCACCTCCATGGACCAGACCACGCAGGCCAACGCGGCCGCAGCCGAGGAGAGCGCCAGCGCCTCCACCGAACTCCAGGCCCAGGCCTCGTCGCTCCGGGATGCCGTCGGGGCGCTCCAGACCCTCGTCACGGGAGAGCCCGCCCCGGGGTGCTCCACGGCTCCGACCGACACGCCCCAACACGTCCGTAGAGGATCCCCCGCAGCCCCCTTCGCCCGATCCACCACCCCCGCGACCCGGGGTCCCCAACCCGCCCACCATTGGTAACCCGGCCCGGGCGCGGCACCGCCCTCTCCCCCCGCTCGCGGGAGTGGGGTTCGGCGCGGGAATCGGGGAGAGCACGCCGGCGGCGGGGCTAGATCTGGTGACAGAACATCGCGTCCCGGAGCTTCGGCTCAAACCAGGTGCTCTTCGGAGGCATGATCCCTCCGGCATCCGCGATGCTCATCAGATCCTCGATGCTGGTCGGAAACATCGAGAACGCGCACTGATACTCCCCGCCCTTCACCAACTTCTCCAGCTCGGCGGTCCCGCGGATTCCCCCCACGAAGTTGATCCGCTTGCTCGTCCGGGGATCGTCGATGCCGAAGAGCGGGGCCAGCACGTACTTCTGCAGCAGGGTCACGTCGAGGCGCTCGATCGGGTCCTGGGTGGCGGCGAAGGTGGGACGGAATGTCAGGGTCCGCCACGCCCCCTCCAGAAAGAGCCCAAGCTCATGTTTGCGGGTGGGGGACGGAGCCCCGGGCGTTCGGATCACGAACACCGCATCGAGCTTCTCAAGAAGCGCGGCGGGAGTCATGCCGTTGAGGTCCTTCAGCACCCGGTTGTACGGAAGGATCTGCATCTGGTTGTGCGGAAAGATCACTGAAAGAAATCCGGCGCTCCCGCCCGCGCCTGCGCGCGACTTGAACACACGGCCCGCGGCGGCGCTCCGATGATGCCCGTCGGCGATGTACAGGTACGGCACCCGGGCGAAGGCCCCGGTCAGGGTCTGGATCGTCGCCTCGTCATCCACCACCCACGCGGTGTGGCGGACGCCATCCTTTGCCGTAAAGTCGACGTCCGGGGCCGCGGCCGTGCGCCGAGACACGAGGGCGTCAATCGCCGGATCCGCCCGGTAGGTGAGAAACACCGGGCCGGTTTGGGAGTTCAACGTCTCGATGTGGCGCACCCGGTCATCCTCCTTGTCGACCCGCGTGAGCTCATGCTTCTTGATGATGCCGGCCAGGTACTCCTCGCAGCTGGCCGCCGCCACGATCCCCACCTGGGAATGGGCCCCCATCACCTGGCGGTAAAGATAGAGGGCGGGCTTCCTGTCCTGGGCCAGGTCGCCCGAGCGGATCAGGGACTCGAGGTTCTCCGCACCCCGGGCATACACCGCCGTGGAGTACGGATCGATCCCCGGCGCGAGGTCGATCTCCGGCTTGCTCACATGGAGGAAGCTGAGGGGGTTTCCGTCGGCCATGACCCGCGCCTCCTCCGTCGACATGACGTCGTACGGCAGCTCGCAGATTCGCGAGGCGAGCTCGGGTTTTGGACGCAGGGCGGCAAAAGGCTTGATGGTGGCCATATCAAAGCGGCGGACCATACGAGCGCCCGTCCCGAAACGCACGCAGAAACTGGAGCCGGAACCCGAGCCGCGCAGGGGGGCCAATCCAGGTTCGACAGCCAGGGGAACCGCTGCTAGTCAGGGAGGATGCCATCGCGCAAAGCCCCCCACGCGGAGGACCCGACCTCACGGCTCTGCCAGGTGTGCGCGATTTGCTGCGACGGCACCCTGTTCCACGCCGTGGAGCTCCAGCCGGGGGATTCCCCCGACCGGCTGCGGGCCCTGGGATTGCCCCTGCGCCGGCGGCCCTCAGGCCGGGGAACGCGGTTTGCGCAACCCTGCGCGGCGCTCGACGGGTGCCTCTGCACCCTCTACAAGGACCGCCCTGCCTACTGCCGCCGCTTTGACTGCGCCCTCCTCGCCTCCGTCCGGGGCGGGCGCCTCTC
>DMJJ01000599.1:0-4337 GCA_003452185.1 Verrucomicrobiales bacterium
AACCCGCCCCTGGCAGCGCCCTCCACCCCCCCACATACAACACCCCCACCTGACTCCTTATGTACGGCCTCGTCAACAAAGCGGTCCAGGAACTCGTTGAATCCCGTTTCGGCTCCGCCGCTTGGGAGCAGGTGAAGGCCAAGGCCGGCCTCGACCTTGAGATCTTCATCAGCAACGAGGCCTACCCGGATGACATCACCTACCGGCTGGTGGGGTCCGCCAGCGCCGTCACGGGCATGACCCCCGAGGCGATCCTCATGGCCTTCGGGGAGCACTGGGTGCTCCACACCTCCAGGCAGGGGTACGGGGCGCTCATGGATGCCGGGGGCAGGAGCCTGCCGGAGTTCCTGGAGAACCTGCCCAACTTCCACACCCGGGTGGCGATGATCTTCCCGAAGCTCCGGCCTCCCGAGTTTCGCACCTCCCACCGAACCGACACCTCGATCCGTCTTCACTACCTGACGGAGCGCCAGGGACTGACCCCGTTTGTCGTCGGGCTCCTCTCGGGGCTTGGCAAGAAATTCGACACCCCGATCCGAACCTCCCTGATCGAGAGGAAGGCCGAGGGTGCCGATCACGATGTGTTCCTGGTCGAGTGGGATCCCAAATGACCCCGGGCAGCATCCATCTCAGCGCCGCAGAATTCTGCGAGGCGTTTCCCTATCACTTCGCCTTCGACCGCGAGCTGAGGGTGGTCCAATTCGGGTCCAATCTTCCAAGAATCTGCCCTCGGATCGAGGTCGGCGCCCCGGTCGGGGGGCTCCTGGAACTACGCCGCCCCCACATCCCCTTCCTTCCCGCGGTGCTGGAGAAGAACCTCAAGGAGCTTTTCCTCATCGAATGCAGCTCAACCGGGACGCTCATGAGGGGCCAGATCATCGCGCGCGAGGGCGGGAGGCATTTCCTGTTCCTCGGATCCCCCTGGTTCACGGACGCCGGGGAGGTCATTGCGGCCGGGCTCGGGCTTCACGACTTCGCGATCCATGACCCGGGGATGGACATGCTCCTCGTGATGCAGGCCCAAAAGACCGCCCTTGGCGAACTGAAGGACCTCACCACCCTGCTGACCCGGCAACGGGCCGAGCTCCGGGCCGCCAACCAGGAGCTGAAAGCCCGCAACGAGGTGCTTCAGGCGCTGGAGCAGGCGCGGATTCGGAACGACAAGGAAATCCGGCTCCTGAGCCTGGTCGCCTCCCGCACCGACAATGCGGTGGTGATCACCGACTCCCGAGGGCTCATCGTCTGGGTGAACGAGGGGTTTCGTCGCATCACCGAATACACCCTGGAGGAGGTGGCCCACCGCACGCCCGGCTCGGTGCTCCAGGGACCGGACACCGACAAGGGGGTGGTCGCCCAGATCCGCGACCAGGTGCGGGCGGGCCAGGGCTTCAAGGCAGAGCTGCTTAACTACAGCAAGTCAGGCCGGAAGTATTGGATTCAAATCGAGGTGCAGCCGGTGTTCGACGAGCAGGGCGACCTGGTGAACTACCTGGCCATCGAGACCGACACGACCGACCAACGGCGTGCCCAGGAGGCCCTGCGGTCCGAGAAGGAGGTCCTCTCAGCCACCCTACGAAGCATTGTTGACGGGGTCATCGTGGTCGATGACTCCCAGCGGGTGCAATTGCTCAACCCGGCCGCCGAGACATTCACCGGCTGGAGCTCCGCGCGTGCCGCCGGACGCCCCATCGACGAGGTCTTCGTGCTGGCCGACCCCGCGGGTTCCACCCTCCCCAGCCCGCTCGCCGAGGCATTCAGGACGGGTGAGGTGGTGGGAAACATCCATACCCTGGAGGGGGGGCTCCTGATGCAGGGAGTGGACGGCCACCCCGTCACGGTGGTGGCAAGCGCGGTGCCGATGCTCGACTCCGAGGGGCGGGTCAACGGCGGCCTGCTGGTGTTCCGGGACATCACCTCCGAGCTCGATACCAAGCAGATGCGCCAGGACTTCGTCCATTCCGTATCGCATGAGCTCCACACCCCGCTCACGACGATCTCGGGCTTCGTCACCACTCTCCTGCGGGACCCCGAGATGCCCCTTGAGCTCCGAAGCGAGTTCCTGAGGATTGTGGAAACCCAGGCGACACGACTCCGGCGGCTTGTGCAGGACATCCTCGAGATTTCTCGCGTTGAAGGAGGCGAGCACATGTACGAGTCGGGCGAGGTCGACCTCAGGGCGATCACTCTCATGAGCCTGGAGGAGGTGCAGGCCCAGGCCGAGACCCGCCACATCCGTCTCGATCACGTCCTCCCACCCTCGACAGCCCCCTTCACAGGGGACGCGGCGCGGCTCCAATCCGTGGTGACCAACCTCCTGACCAACGCGATCAAGTTCTCCCACGAGCGGGGGCGGGTTACCCTGCGGCTCGAAGTCGACCGGGCCGGATACCGCCTCACCGTCAAGGACGACGGCATCGGGATCCCGAAGTCGGAGCAGACACGGATCTTTGAGAAATTCTATCGTGTCCCGCGACCCGGAAGGCAGATCCCCGGGACCGGGCTCGGGCTCTCCCTGACACAGGGGATCATCCACCACTACGGGGGCCGGATCGAGGTGGAGAGCGACCCCGGGACCGGTGCCTGCTTCATCGTCCACCTTCCCCGGAACACCCCCTCCTAAAGAACGCCGCAGGCAGGCCAGCGCCTGCGGCGGCGTGGAGCGCGAAGTCCGCGCCCCGCCGTCGGACAGTAATTATTACAGACACGGCTGTAGCGTTTACCCTGTAGCCAGGGCCCATAACGCCCGCGCCCACGGGAGCAAGACCTCACCGCAACAGCCTTCGCACCCCTTCTGGAGGGCTGGTTCCAAAGTGCCGCCGGCAGCAGTGCACCAGGTGGCATGAACCTTGCAGAGAGGGTGGGGACCCCATGAGCATGGCAATCTCCAGTCACGGCAGACAGACGGCGGATGGACGCGTGCCTGGAAACCTTCCGGGAGTCCCGAAGGTTTTGAGCCTCCTGCTGCGCCGTTGCAGGAGGCTTGGCGTTCAACTTCCCAACCCGGAGCGCCCGGCCCCATGGCAACGATGAGAGTCAGGGAGCTGTCGCCTGGAATGATCGTGAGCGACCACGTGCTCGGCACTGGAGGGGTGATGCTGTTGACCCGCGGGACGCAGCTGACCGACAGCCTGATTCGAATCCTGACCAACCACGGTGTCACGGACATCGAAGTTTTCCTTCCCATGGACCCCCGTACACACCCGAGGGCTGGAGAGCCCGGCCTAACCGCCTCGGAGACCTTTGTCCATCAGATGACAGCCTCGATCCGGGACCTGTTTGTGGAACCGGAGGATCGCGACCCGATCCAGCAGCGGATTCGAGCCTTGTTGCTGATGCGGTATCTGAGGCGAATGCTCGACCCCAAGGGCGATCTGCATGATTGGTGACACACGCCCAACCCTGGCGCAGATCGCTGCCGCGGTCCCCGACAGCCTGGGATCCCACGGGCCCGTTGTGGCACGTGTGCGCCGGGTACTCGACGAGCCTCACTCCTCGGTGGACCGGGTTGCCGAGGCGATCTCGAGTGATGTCGACCTGACCCTGCGCCTTATCCGGTGCGCAAACTCCTCTTGGCACGGAAGTCGGGCCCCGGTGGAAACCCTTTCCGAAGCGGTCGCCATCATCGGGTCGGAACAGGTGTACGCGATGGTGGTGGCGACCAACATCGTCCACCATTTCGCCGGGATACCCCAGGATTTCGTCTCGATGAAGAGCTTCTGGCGGCACAGTCTGGCGACGGCGCTCGCGGCGGGGGGAATCAGCCGGCTCCGAAGGCTTCCGAATGCTGAGAACCACTTTCTGGCCGGCCTCCTTCACGATCTCGGCCGCCTCGTGCTGTTCCAGCACTTCCCAGCCCTGGCTCAGCAGATCCTGAGAACCCACCAGGAGCTCAACTCGCATGCGAGCGGGGGAAGGATCACCTTGCAGCGTGCCGAGCTGGCCGTGTTGGGATTCGACCATCAAGCCATCGGCCAGGGTCTGCTTCACAAATGGGGCTTCCTCCCAGCCCTGGCCACCGCTGCGGGATACCATCACAACCCGGCCCTGGCTCCTTCCCACAGGATGGAAGCGTCTGTTGTCCACGTGGGGGACCACCTGGTCAATGCCATGCGTGTCGGGACGTCCGGTGAACCTCGGGTTCCCCCCTTGTCGCAGCCGGCCTGGGACAAGCTGGGGCTAGAGCTCGGCGATCTCAAATGCCTCATGGAGGAGGTCGACCGAAACATGGAGCACGCCGAGTCCCTGCTCCTTCCATGAAGGGTCGGCGAAATGAGAATTTGATCCGCGCAGCGTGACGTTTCTTCAGCGCCGTTCCTCACGGCCACCTCCTTGGCGCA
>DMJJ01000599.1:4703-26354 GCA_003452185.1 Verrucomicrobiales bacterium
GGCGATGAGACAGACCGCCGGAATCACACTCGTGTTCCTCACCCTGACGGTTCCATTGTCCGGCCCCGCGGCAGACGGGCTACCCGGGGAGACCTCCTTCGAAAAGGTGGTGCTGGCCACCAACCTCACGGAACCGATCCAGCTCTCGATCTCCGGGCAGGGGGAGGTCTATTTCGGGGAGCGGCGCGGGGCGGTCAAGCGGTGGAGCCCCTCCTCTTCCCAGGTCACCACGCTCGCAACCCTCCCGACGTTCACGGGACCCGAGGACGGCCTTCTTGGGCTGGCTCTCGATCCCGGGTTCACCACGAACCGATGGGTGTACATTTTTCACTCCGCCCACGGGGTTCAGGAGAACCGCGTCTCCCGGTTCACGGTTGACGGAGAGAGACTCGACCTCGCGTCCGAGAAGGTCCTGCTTCGCATCCCGACCCTCCCCCGGAAGCCCAACCACTCCGGCGGGGGGCTCGCCTTCGATGCCCAGGGGAACCTCTATGCCTCCACGGGGGACTACACCTTCATCAACGACTCGGGCGGCTACACCCCGCTCGACGAGCGGCCCGGGAGGGAAACCTTCGACTCCCAGCGGACGGCGGCCAACAGCAACGACCTGCGGGGAAAAATCCTCAGGATTCACCCGGAGCCGGACGGGAGCTATTCAATCCCGCGCGGAAACCTCTTTCCGCCCGGCACCCCCCGGACGCTGCCCGAGATTTACATCCTCGGATGCCGGAATCCGTTTCGGTTCAGCGTCGACAGCCGCACGGGCTGGCTGGTCTGGGGGGACGTCGGCCCGGATGCCCTCGAGCCGAGCCCGGAACGGGGGGCCGCGGGGTTTGATGAGTTCAACCTGGCGAAGGAGGCCGGAAACTTCGGGTGGCCGTACTTTGTCGCCGACAACAAACCGTACCGGAGGTTCGACTTTGCCACCCACACCCCGGGCCCCCTGTTCGACCCCGCCCATCCGGTGAACAACTCCCCCAACAACACCGGGGTGCACGACCTCCCCCCGGCCCAACCGGCGCTCATCTGGTACCCGCCGGGCATCTCGACCCGGTTCCCACAGATGGGCTCCGGGGCCCGATCAGCGATGGCCGGCCCGATCTACCACTACGAGCCGGAGCTGGCGTCAGCGCGCAAGTTCCCACGCGAGTTCGACGGACGGCTCTTCCTCTTTGAGTGGGAACGGGGCTGGATCAAGACGGCACAACTCAGCAAGGAGGGTCACCTCGAGCGACTGGATCCGTTCCTCCCCGATCTCACCTTCAAGCGACCGATCTCGATGTCGTTCGGTCCCGACGGGGCGCTTTATCTCATCGAATGGGGCACCGCCTGGTACAACAACACGGACGCCCAGATCGTCCGGGTTCAACCCCGGGGCTGAAGGGCCCCTGCCCGGGCTCCCTGCGCGCATCCCCTCACTCGCGGGCACCGGCACGGGCCCGCGCGATGACAAAGTCGACGAACGCCCGGGACCGGAAGAACCCCTCGAACATGTTGTGATCCTGCCCGGGAAGCACCGTCAGGGTGACAAGCCCGCGGCCACCCGCCTCCTCATAGCGGCGGACAAACTCACCCGAGTTCGCTTTCAGCGGCACCACCTTGTCCGAGTCTCCATGGATCAGGAACACCGGGACGCGCGCCCGAGCGATCCGGTCGACCCGTTCCACCGGGTTCAGCTCCGCGCTCCGGGATCCGAGCTCGGCCGGCGCAAGCCCGTAGGCCGGGGCGGCCTTCTCAAGTCCCGGGTAGCTTCGGAGATCAAACACCGGGTAGATCCCGGCCAGCCCCGCGACAAGCTCCGGGCGCGCGATCGCCCAACTGCAGACCGCCAGCCCGCCCCGGCTCCGCCCAAGGAGGCACGGCTTCCGCGCAAATCCCCTCTCCCGCACCAACTCCGCCTCCAACCCATCGAAGACCGAATGGCTCCCCGGGCTGCCATAGGCCTCGCCCACGTCCACGCCCGCGACGGCGATGCCGGCCGCAAGAAACCGCTCGTGCATCCATCGCTCCGCCTCATCCGGCAGCCCGGGAAGGGTCGGTGCGTAAAACACCCAGGGCTGGGGGGTCGTCCGAAGCGCGGGTGCCGGGAGATACACAAAGGCCGTGTGCCCCTGAATGGCGAACGCCTCCGCGCCCGGCAGCGCGAGGCGCCCCGAAAACGCGGCCCGGGATAACCTCGTCCCCCCGTCCGCCCCCTTCTCACCCATGGCGAGACGCCCCTCGAGCCAGGGGGCGACCTTCTCCGCCCACTTCGTCCCGTGCTCCCGAAGTCCCTTGCCGCTGAAGTGAATCCCGGCCCCGCCCGAATCCCGAAGGTCCCCGGTGAGCCGGTCCGAATCGGGCCCCTCGAGCGCGATTCCCGCCCCCCACAAGGCCGCCTGGGCCTCGCGAATCTCGGGCGACCCGGGGTCGTTCGGGGTGTGATAGCTCACCTGTGCGACAAACCAAGGAACCTCCCAGCCGGCCTCCCCCCGCGAGGCGGCGATCAGCCGCTCCATGTAGGAGCGATAGAGTCCCCCCGGGAGCGTCCGGGTGGGATCGGACTGGTTGGCATCCGATTCCCCCTGATGCCAGAGAACGGCGCGGCACCCCTGGGGCCCCAACTGGCGGAGGAGGCCCGCGAGCCGCGCGAACAGCACCCCGTCATTTTCCCATTCCCCCCCGGGCAGCCGGGTGACATGGGCGGTCACCGTGGGGGGATTTGGGAACCGGCTTCCACGGGGAAGCCATTCCCGGACACTGGTCCCTCCCGCCCCGGCCGCCACCACGCCAATCGGCACCCCGAAACGCTCCGCCATCGCGTCCCCGAACGGGGGGATGAAGCTCCCCCCACCCCCACTCGCCCCGGGCTGCGGATCCTGCGCCACGCGCCACTCCGTGCCGGAGAAGGCCGACACCCGCCCGGTGCGCGGGCGCTGGCGCTCCTCCCCATGGTTGGCGGAGTTCGACTGCCCGGCGATGACGAAGACCTCCCCCACCCCGACGTGCTCCACCCGCCCAAGGTCGAAGGTCGAGGGACCCGATACCCCGCGGAGCTCCAGCGGATGCCATCCCCCGGCGGGGGCCCGGAGTTGAAACTCGAAACCCGCCGACCCGCCTCCCGAAGGCAGCTCCCCGAGCGGGATCCATTCCCCCGACGCGCCCCCCACGCGGACGCGGGCCTCCAGGCGGGTCTTTGGCGGAAGCGGTTCAACCACGCTCCCCGACACCCTCACGATTCCCTGCGTGGTGGAAAACCTCTGGAAGACCTGCCAATCGAGGGGCGAGGAAAGGTGGAGGTTGGTCGGCAACGGGGGCGAGGCGGCCGATACCGGCCATGCAAGCCCCACCGCCAACATCATCAGCCCGCACCCGAACAACCCAGCCCGTGGAGCCCGTCCACCGCGAGGTCCCGGAGCGGGCACCGGCCATAGGAGATTCATGGCCTCAAGGCTAGGAACCCCGACCGCGGAGTCAATGCACCAGTGCCGGGAGCGGATGCTACGCGCTCACCCGAAGGCCCGGCGCCTCCAAAAGGGCCCGGACACGCGCCAGCAGATCCTCCATCACGAAGGGTTTGGCAAAGACCTGGGACGCCCCCGCGCTTAGCGCCATGGTGAGATAGAGCTCGGGGGCCCAGCGCCCCCCGCCCGAGATGGCCACGACAGGCACCCGGGGATAGCTGCGACGCAGCTCGAAGGTCAGCCCAAGCCCCTCGGCGTCCGGCATCACAACGTCCGTGATCACCAGGTCGACGCCCGTCTCCTGCATCCTCACAAGCGCCTCACGCCCGTTGATCGCCTGCACCACGCCATATCCCTCGCGCTCCAGGGTGCGTCGCAGCACCGAGCGCATCGCGTCATCATCGTCCACCACCAGGATCGTCGCAGAGTTCATGGGCATCAGGGTTGTCGTTGGGACAGGGACTCGTTGAGCACCGCGCCCAGTTCAGCGAGGGTGACCGGCTTGTGGAGGACCTGGAGGATGTTGACGGCCCGGGCCCTGGCCGCCACCTGGTCGGTGAGATGCCCCGAGCTGAGAAGCACCCGGATGTCCGGGCGGGCTTGCCGGGCCGCCTGGGCCAGTTGCAACCCGTCCATGCCGGGCATGTGGAGATCGGTGATGAGGAGGTCGTAGCGACGGGGATTCGCCCGAAGGGCCTCCAGGCAACGTTCTCCCGAGGTGAATCCCTCGACCTCGTAGCCGAGGCGGCGGAGCATCCGGGTGGCCATGTCAACCAGGGGAGGCTCATCGTCCAGATAGAGGATCCGCTGGCCGGCCCCCCGAAGGATCTCCCTCGCGGGCGGGGAGGGCTCCTCGACCTCGCCCTGGAGGGCGGGGAAGTACAGCTGGAACGTCGTCCCCTCGCCAGGCCGGCTGGAGACGCCAACCACTCCATCGTGGGACTGGACGATCCCGTGCACCACCGAGAGCCCGAGGCCGGTGCCCCGCCCGGGCTCCTTGGTGGTGAAGAACGGCTCGAAGACCCGCTCCAGAGTCGCCCCATCCATCCCGCACCCGTTGTCGGCCACGGAGAGGCAGGCGTAAGACCCGGGGCGCAACCCCTGGGGTTGGCCCGCCACCCGGGCCTCGACCTTCACAAGATTCAACCCCACCTCGATCCGGCCCGAATCCCCCCCGAGGGCGTGCCACGAGTTGGTGACCAGGTTGAGAAGGACTTGATGGATCTGCGATGGATCGGCGAGCACCTTGGGAGCCCGGGGGTCGACCGACACGCTCAGCTCCACCCCTGCAGGCAGGGTGGCACGCAGGAGGCTGGCCGCCTCCCGGAGGATCGGCTCCAGGGAGGTGATCTGCCGGGCCTGCGGCTGCTGACGGCTGAAGGAAAGGATCTGACGCACGAGGCTCCTGGCCCTGTCGGCGGCCTGCGCGATCTCGACGATGCTCTCGTACGCGGGATGCCCGGGGTCCAGGTCCGCGCGGGCAAGGTGGACGTTACCGACGATCGCCCCCAGGATGTTGTTGAAATCATGGGCGATGCCGCCGGAGAGCGTCCCCAGGGCCTCCATCTTCTGGGCCTGGCGGAACTGGGCCTCCAACTGGCGGCGGTCGGTGATGTCCTCCGCGATCCCCGCGATCCGGTACACCTGGCCGTCAGCCCCCTTGACCGGGAAGGCGCGGTCATGGATCCAGCGGATGCTCCCATCCGGCCGGAGGATGCGGTACTCGACATCGTATTCGCCTGTCGCCTGCTTGAAGCGGGCAAGCCCGGCGACACGCTCACGGTCCTCCGCGTGGATGGCCTCGAGCCACGAGATCGGAGCTGCCTGGAGGCTCGCACAGGTCCGGCCCCAGATCCGCTCATACCCGGGGCTGATATAAAGGATCTGCTGCTTCGTGACGTCGGTGAGCCAAAAGACCTCCCGGATGTTCTCGGCAAGCTGACGAAACCGGGCCTGGGCCTCGAGCATCACCGCCTCGGTCTCCTTGCGGTCCGTGATGTCATGGTTGATGAAGAGGGTGCACTGGGCACCGGCCACCTCGATCCGCTCGGCCGAAACGAGGACGGTGAGAAGTCTCCCCGACTTGGCCCGGATCGTACACTCCACCTCCCGCACCGGCACCCCTGCCGCCAGGGCCTCAATGATTCCAGCCCTCTGCTCCGGAACCGGCCACAGGCCGAGATCCGCAGCACGCCGGCCGAGAACCTCCTCCCGGGAGTAACCCAGCAGGAGGGAGTAGGCCTCATTCACGTCGAGGTAGTATCCGTCCGGGTGAGTGCTGACGGCGAGGATCGCCGGATTGGCCCGGAACGCCTTCGAGAACCGCTCCTCGCTCTCGCGCAGGGTCTCCTCGACCTTCCGCCGCGCGATCAGGTCGACCTCAAGCGCCGCGGTCCGCTCGGCGACCCGCTGCTCGAGGGTTCTCACGTGCGCCGCGAGTTCGACCCGCGCCTGCACGGCGGCAAACCCCAGGATGGCCAGCAGCAGAATGATCCCGATCACCACCGGCAGGAACCATGGCTGATCCTGGACCGGAAGCGGGCGCACGTTGAACGTCAGCCCCGCCGCCTGAAGGTCGACGTCCCCGCTTGAATCCCGCGACCGCACTTCGACCCGGTGGGATCCGACCCCAAGCTCCGAGGGTGCGAATGCCCTGGAGGGCTCGGGGGAGAAGCGGCTCCAGCTCCCCCCATCCACCCGCCATGAGTAGGAGAGGTTGCCATAGGAGCCGGAGCCCTGGAATCGCTCGACCGCACGGGCCGCGATCCGGACCGCCTCGCCGCTCAGGTAGTTGGAGTTGCCGAAGGCAATCTCGGTCCGGGGTGCAATTCCGTCCGGCGTGAAGCGGAAGACCGAGTCCTGGGTGCCCAGCCAATACCGTCCCTGCGGATCCTTGACCACACTCTCAACCGAGAACTCCTCCGGCATGTGAACGTCGCGCACCTCCGGATCGACGGCGTCCGGGAAGATCTCAAACCACCCCTTCAGCCCGACCAGCAAGCTTCCGTCCGCCGCCAACTGCAGGCTGGAGTGCAGCTCGGCAGGGAACCGGCGCCACGCCCCTTGCAGCAGCCGACTCAGCCCGTCCCGTCCACCGGTAGCGCCGCTGCTGGAGACCCAAAGTTCCCTGCCCCGCTCGGCGATCGCGTAGGCATGCCGGCCCGGCAGCCCCTCCACCGCCACCCATTCCCCCGGGACGTCCAGGGGATGGCGAAAAAGGCCGTTGTCCCCGTAGATCCAGAGCAGATGGGATTGCACCGACTCGTAGAGCCTGTCCTGGACTGCGCTGGAAATACTCCGTGGAATTCTCACGGCTTCCTCCCGCCCTGGAAGCAGATGAACGGCGCTGGCCTCCCCCCCAGCCACGGCCGGGACCCACATCCAGGCCCCCTCGCCCGCCGCCGCCAGACGGACCCGCCCGAGCTCCCCACCGAACGGGGGGAGAGGCCTGAACGTCCAGGCCCCCGCGCGCCAAGTGGCGACGCCCGGCGCCCCCGCCCCATCCTCCCCCACCACCCAGAAGCTCCCATCGCGACTCGCGACGCCATCGATGATCCGTTGAACCCCGGTCTCCGGCGGCCCCATCACCACGGACGCAGCCCCAGTCCATCGCTCGACACGGTTGGAGGACCAGGCCCAAACGGATCCCGCGACATCCAGGGAGATGTCCAGGCATGGCTGATCCAGTCGTTCCCAAACGTTGTTCCTGGTTCTGACCGGGATCGACGGTGGAACGCTCCACCCCCGGGCACGCGCAAACCAGACCTGCCCCGACGCATCGACGAAGCGCGGAGGGGGCAATTCCGCAAACTCGTCCCACTCACAGTTCCTCCGCCAGCAGACCAGGGTGTCGAACCCGACCGCCCAGAAGTTTCCGTCCGGTCCCTCCCGAAGATCCTCCACGTAGCCGTGGGGGGCATCGAAGCCGCTGGAGATCTCAGTCCACGCCTGCCCCGTCCACTCGACGAATGCCCTCCGCCCACCCCGGATCGCCCGCGTGGCGATGAGCCTTCCGTCCCGTGAAACCCGGATGCCGTACCGGTGCAACTCCGCGCCCGCAACCCGCTCCCAGGACCCGTTGGCATGGACGAACAGGGACTGGCCGTCCGAGAACCGGAGGGGCCCGCCCGGTGCCTGCGCCATGCATCCGGAGCCAAATCCGTAGGGACCGGGATCGGGGGTCAAGACCCTCTCCCACCGATCCCCGGCGAGCCGGGCGACCCCCTGCTTCGTGACCGCCCAGCGGGTTCCGTCGGAGTCCTGAAAATATTCCACCACATACTCGCTCGGAAGCCCATCCGTCGTTCCGTACGCACGCCACCGCCCCTGCTTGAACGATGCGATCCCGCCTGAACCAGATCCGGCGGGCCAAGGGTCGCTACAAAACCAGATCGTCCCGTCCGAGTCCTCCACGATCCGTCGCACCCCGGGCCCAGCGAGCCCCGCCTCGGAGCCGAAGGTCCGGTACGCCCTCCCATCATACACCCCGGCCCCTTTGTCCGATCCGACCCAAAGGATTCCCGACCGGGTCACAAGAACCGACCGGATGAACTCGCTCGGCAGCCCATTGCTGATCCCATGCCTCACCCAGCGATACCCGTCGAACTCCCGCAGACCGTCCGAGGAGGCCACCCAGAGGGTTCCCTTGCGTCCCTCGGTTCCCTCGCGCTCAAAATCGAGCGTGAAGATGTTGCGCCCCCGCAATCCCGCCTCCTCCGCAAACGAAACCACACGCCATGGATGCAACGTCGGTTGCACGGGGGAGAAAGTCGACGCCTCCGAAGCCAACCGCCCCAGCAAGGCACTCAGGGCGATTACCAGGTATAACCGAGAACGAGGGGAGTAAATCCTGCACCAGCGCATCAACTCCAGTCACGATCGGTTCATCAGGATACCGTCACGAGTGAAAATCGATGGCGGGTTGATTATTTTTTTCTCACTGAATCCAGACCTCAGATTCTTTTCCAGCGGTAAAGGTCGTTGTCAGCTTGAAACGCACGCGCCACGCCTTGGATGCCAAGCTTCAGCCCGAGGGGTTGGGCTGGCATAGCTGGCACGGCATTGGCAGATGACGTCTATCACGTCGTGCGACGAAACCTGCCCGCGAAACGCCGCTCTACCGGCCCCTGCCGACAGACTGCATCGCCCGCCGCCCTCGGTCTATCGAGGGCGACGTCCGCCGCCCCCCGGGCGGGGGGGTCTGCCGGATGGCCGACGGTCGCCACGCCCCTGGGGAGGTTGACCTCCTTGGGACGGGCCCGAACGCCCCTGCGACGAAGGACCCCCTCCGCGAGGGGAATTTGACTGCGGCCCCATCGGTCTTCCGCGCTGGGCTTCCTCGCGGCGCGGGCGACCCTCGGGAGCCGGCCGTCCCTGAGAGGCCGGGCGACCGAAGGACTGCGGGCGACGCGGGCCGCCTGGGCGGGACGAGCTTCCGAGCATCGGACGGTCCGATTGCGATGTACGGAATCCACCCTCCCGCCCACCCTGAGCTGCGGAACGGCGCCCCGGACCGGGCGGGCGACCCCTCGGGTCACGACCTCGGTCGTCCCGTCGACCGGGAGGGCGGTCCGACGGGCGACCCGAAAACCCTCGCTCGGAGGAAGCCCCCTCCGGGCGGGTGAAGGGACGCCCTCCCCGTGGATCCCTTCGCCCCTGCGGACGCTCCGTCGGACGGGTTCCCGTGCGGGCCCGCTCTTCCTCCGGACGCCAGGGTTGGGGACGCCCCGACGAAGGGCGACCCTCCTGGGGCCGACCCTGCGAAGGACGGCCCTGCCGTTCACCTCCCTGGAAGCGCCGACCAGGCGCAGGACGGCCCGTGGGCGTGCGGCCATCCGGGGAGCGACCCTGCTGGGGCCGGCCTTGATGCCCTCCCCCGTGCGAGGAGCGCCCGGGTTGGGAGCCGCGATACTGGCGCCCCCGCCCCTCGGAGGGGGGACGAGCCTCCGGGTAACGCTGCTCCTCCTGCTCGCGCCGGGGCGCGGGGCGTCCGGGTTGTGGACGGGCTTGCGGAAACCGTGCCTGCTGCGGGCGTCCTTGCATGGGACGCCGCTGGGGGGGACGGGATTCCTGGGACGCCGGCGCGTGTGCCGCCGGGGTGTGAGGACGCGCTGGCCTCGACCGACCGGCATGGACCGGAGCCGCGGGACGGGCGCCGGGCCGGCCCGCACGCAACGGCTGCGCAGCGACGCTCGGAACGAGACGAAAATCGACCTGCTTCTTGAAACGGTCCACCTTGGCAATCTGCACCTCAACCCGGTCTCCCAGCCTCACGACGCGCCGGTTGCGACGTCCGATCACATGGAGCCGGACGGGGTCAAAGACATAGAAGTCATCCTTGAGCTCGGAGAACGGCACGAGGCCGCTCATCCCCAGGCCGGTTACATCGACGAAGAACCCGAAGTTCCGAAGGTCGGTCACCAGCGCGGGGTAGGGCTCGGGCCGGGAAGACCGGAGCTGCGCGTTCAGGAAGGCGTACAGCTTCACATCCTTGCTGTCGCGCTCGGCGTCGGCGGAGTTCCGCTCCGTGTTCGAGATGTGATCGGCGGTCTCCTTGAGCGAGTGCTTCGACCCATGGCCCTGGTCGAACAGGGCCCGGTGCACCACCAGGTCGGCGTAGCGGCGGATCGGCGAGGTGAAGTGGGTGTAGCGCTTCTTTGCGAGCCCGTAGTGCCCGAGCGGCTCGATCGCGTAGCGGGCCCGCCGGAGCGACTTCAGGAAGCCGATCTTCAGAGCGGCCCCGATCGGCAGGGTCCCGAGCCGGTGGAGCAGCCGCTGCACCTCCGGACGGTGGCCCAGGTTGCCGCAGGGAACCCGGTGCCCCAGCACCTCGTCGCGATACTCCCGAAGCCGGCGCGCATCCGGCTCCTCGTGCACGCGATGGACGGCGGGCCGGTCGAGCTGGAGCAACCTCACGGCAACGGCCTCGTTGGCCAGGAGCATGAACTCCTCAATCAGCTGATGGGAGATGTCATTCTCAACCCGCTCGATCCGGGCAACACGCCCCTCGTCGTCGAGGCGGATCTTCATCTCCGGGAAGTCGAGCTCCAGCGCCCCCGCCTGGAACCGCAGCCGGCGGATCTTCTGGGCGAGCTCGTTGGCCTGGTGGAGCATCTCCTCGATCGGGCTGGCCGGCGGACGCTGCAGCACCGCCAGGGCCTCGCGATACGTGAAACGGCGGCGCGAGAAAATCACCGCCGGGTAACAGCGGGTCTTAAGCACCTCGCCGGAGTCCGAGACCAGGAACTCCACGCACTTGGTCAGCCGCTCCACCTCGGGCTTCAGGGAGCAGAGCTCGTTGCTCAGCGCCTCGGGAAGCATCGGAATCACCCGGTCGACCAGGTAGGTCGAGTTGCCCCGTTTCCGCGCCTCGTCGTCGAGGGCGCTGCCCGGCTTCACATAATGAGAGACGTCGGCGATGTGGACCCAGAGCCGCCACTCCCCGGGGGCTCCCCGCTCAAGGCAGATCGCGTCATCGAAGTCCTTGGCGTCATCCGGGTCGATGGTCACCACATTGTGGGAACGGCAGTCTTCGCGGTTCCCAAGATCCTCCGGCCGGACCACCGACCCGATCGCACGGGCCTCGTCCAGGACCTTCTTCGGGAAGTGGAGGGGGAGATTGTACTGGCGGAGCACGGAGAGCATGTCGACCCCCTCGGCATCCGGCGGCCCCAGCACCTCAACCACCTCTCCCTCGGGGTTCGTGTTCCGGGACTCCCACTCCCGAAGCTGGACTACCACCTTGTCCCCGACATTCGCCTTGCGGCCGACATCACGGGGCTCCGGGACATAGATGTCGTGCGGGATCCGGGGATCATCCGGGATGACATACAGGAAGCGGGGGCTCCGGCAAAGGGTCCCGACGACCTGGGTCCGGTTACGCTCGAGGACGCGGAGCACGGTGCCGGTCAGCTGGACCTCCTCCCCCGCCTTGGGGGGGCGGGCCGAGACATCCCGGCGGACCAGGACCCGATCCTCGTGCAAGGCCGTGCCGGTCGCGCTCTCCGGGATGGCGATCTCCTTGATGGAGGAGTCGTCGGGCATCAGAAACCCCTTACCCTGGCGGTTCATGCGAATCCGCCCCGGAATGAGGTCCGCCTCCCGCGTGGCGATATAGCGGTTGCCCTTGGTTCGGGCCAACTGCCCCGCGCGCTCCAACTCCACCAGCGCATGGTGGAGCTCGGGCTGCGACTGGGGGGGAAGTCCCATCAACCGGAGGATCTCCGAGATGGTGGACGGAACGTAAGAGGGCTGCCCCAGGATCTGCAGAAGTTGCTCTTTCAAGACTCTCATCATGAGACCCGGGGCGCACGACCGCAACCCAAGAGAAAGACCCTCCCGTGAACCACGCCAGGGGGGGGAGGGTGCGGCGCGGCCAGGCTCCAACCCCCGCTCAGGAAGCCCGGATGAGGGGCGGTATCCAGTGAGGCTCCCGGTCGGGGGAGGGAGCCCCCGCCGGCCGGCCGCTCAGCGAACCCCCGCCGGCGTGATCGGAATCTGCGCGGTGAAGGCCAAGGCGGGGTCACCCCGCCGGGCCAGTGTCTGGCACAGCACCCGCAAGCTCGGACGCACAGTCGCGGGACGGGATGCCTTGCCGTTGACCTCCACCACCACCGGCTGGTCAAGATCGACAAGCCTCCCGTCCAGCAGCAGGCTCGCCGAACGGACCCCGGGAGAGAAGGTGACCACCACACGGTTGCCGTCGCACCGCGCCGCGATCTCCTGCCGCTTGGCAGGGGCCTCGCACCGGAGCCAGTAAAAATCCCGGATCACCCCGTCCGTCATCGCCCAAGTGAGCTCCTGGGGGGCGGGCTCCCGGGTCGAGGGATAGAGGTCGGCGATCTTGTCCCGGTCGGGAAGCCCGGTGTGGCCGTTCCCAGCCACCACCTGCACCGTGACCGGATAGACATCCGTACGCCCGGCCCGCAAGGCCTCGACCGACTCCTTGAAGCGTCGATCCCTGTCGACCCGTCCAAATTCGGTGTCCTTCTCCCCCACCATCACGGAGAAAACCGTGTTCCGAAGGGTCCTCGGGGTGGTCTCCCCGTCGGTTGGCGCGGCGGCGCTGGCATGGATCGCCGCAAACCGGTCGGGCATCTTCGGCCCGATGGCAAAGGCCCCATACCCCCCGTGGGAATACCCCATGATGAAGACCTTGTCCGGGTCGACGTCGCCAAACAACAGGAAGCCCTGCACCAGGTTCGCGACCAGCGGGTACACATAATCGTCGTAGAACCCGTTCCACGTGTCGTTCGGAGCCCTCAGGGCGACGTAGAGGTATCCCCCCGCCTCGGGGTGGTCGCGGTAATAGATCTGCATATGCCGCCACTGGCTGTCATTGAATTCCTTCGCCACGCCCCCTCCGCCATGCATCGCGATGAAGAGGGCCCAGCCCCCGGCCGGGCGCGTCCCGACGCTCTTCACCGTGTACGGGCTGACGTGCTTGTCGAAGCGGACCTGGTGTTCGACGAAATCCTTCCGGGCCGGCTCGTGGATCGGGGCGCTGCGATAGGCCTCCCAGGCCGCGCGACGCACGGCGGGCTCGTGGGTCTGCAGGAGCCGGTCCAGGCTTCGGGGAAAGCGCCAGGTCGCCTGCCGCGAGGCGGGCGCGACAAAAAACGAGGTCATGGCTGCGGCGAGACGCGATTCCTCCCCAGGCGGAAGCGGCGAGACGGCTCCACGGGGGGCATAGCAGGCGCGGGACCTGAGCCCCAGAGATGCCTCCTCCTTCAACGCCACCACCACCACCTCCTGCGCGTTGGTGCCGGGATGAAACTCCTGCCTGCGAACCACCCCGTCCCGCTCCACCGCAACCACGTAGGCGTGGGACCGGGAGAGCGTGAACGGGAGGATGTCGTTCAGGTCGGCGGTCTCCCCCCGGCTCGTTCCCTCGACCGTGGGAGACTGGGCATCCCCGCCCGCCTCCGAGACCGTCACCCGGGCAGGAACCCGCTGCCCGGCCGGGCGGTCGAGCACCTTGACCAGGAGGCGCACCCGTCCAGGGTCGGCCGCGGGGGCCGACGGCGTGTAGCGCTCCGTGACGTTCAGCGCGGGAACCGACTCATCCCCCTTCGCCCAGACCATCGGGAAACCAATTCCGGTGCGCCTCCAGGTCGAGGCGTAAATGGCATGCTGCGGCATCTCCTTCAAAGCCTGCGAGGCATCGTGGGTGAACCACCCGCGGTCGAGGCCCTTGGGATCGGGCTCCGCGGCTCCGGTGAAATGCCACCCCCCATCCCAGATCTCCACCCAGGTGTGGTTTCCACGGAGGTTGATCCAGAGCGGTGTCGCCACAACCCGCGCAGGGATCCCCGCCGCGCGACAGGCGTCCACGAGGAGGATCGACAGCCCGGTGCAGCTCGCCATGCCGGTTTCCAAAGTCTCGAACGGGCCCTGGTCGGCCCGATGTCGCTGCGTCGAATACTTCACCTTCACCAGCGGGAAGAGCCGCTCGTTGATCCGCTGGGCCGCCTCACCCGGGGTGGTGCACCCTGCGATGAGGGGGGCGGCCAGGGCCCGAAGCTTTCGGCGCCAGGGGTCACGGGACTCGCTCAGGGAAGCGTACGGGAGAACGTCATTGAGAAACCCCTCCTTTGGAATCCGCTCCCGCCACGGGGCGGCCTCAAGCGCCTCGTAAGCCTGCGACAGGTTCTCGAGCAGATACGACGCCGGGAGCGTGGCGGCATCCCGCGCGGGCATTTCCGCCACGAGGAATCCGAGCCCCTCCCGCTGCGCCACGGGGGCCTCCCTCAACGCTTTGAGCAACTCCACCCGGTTGGTCCCCGCCTCGCGGAGCGCCCGTTCCACGCCCGCGGACCACCACGGGGCCGGGGGGGCGGTTCCCTCCGCCCCAACCGCCGCTGAAGCCCGGAACGGGAGGGCCCAAAGTGCTGCGACCGCAGAAAGCAACCGGAAGAGTGATGCCACGGAGTTCATCGGGAGGGGGTCCTGTCGGTGTCGGATCATTCGTGCGTTGAGTGGGGAGAGTGCCAGAGGCGTGGCGCAATCCCCAGTCGAAAATGAGGTACCGAAGGAGCGCCTACCGGTCACGGACGCCGACCACCGCGGCGCAGGCGCGGCGAAGAAACTCCTCGTATTGCCAGTCGCCGCTTCCCCCCGTCTGCCGCGCCACCACCAGATCGAGGCTTGGGACGAACGCCAGGATCTGCCCCCCAGACCCCGGCTTGCTCCGCGCGTCCGCCGGAATCCCCTCGCCGCTCCGCCCCCCCTCCCCCGTGAGGCGGGCAGGAAGCTCCCACCCGTCCGTAAACGCGCGGGCGTTCATGTGGAACCGCATTTCCAAGCCCCTCACGTCATGCGTCGCCCGGGAGGTCTCCTCGACAAACCACCCCGGGACCACCTCCCGGCCCGCCCACCTCCCCCCGCGAAGGAGGCAATAGCCGATCCGTGCGAGATCCCGCGCCGGCATTCCAATCCCGTGCGAGGGATGCCGGCCAATGCCCGGTCCCCCGTCGAAAAAGTGGAACGTCCAGCGCTCGATGCCGAGCGGCCTGAAGAGGGCATCGATGGCGAACCGGTCATAGGGCATCCCCGTGACCGTCTCACACACGAGGGCCGCGTGATACAGGGCGTGCGAGGAATAGCCGCAACCAGTCCCGGGATCGAATGCGAGGAGGGCCGTTCGCGGGTCCCCTGTCCTCCCCAAAAGGTACTCCCATGCCCCCTCGTTTCGGGAGCCGGTCGCCTCAGGCGAGATCCCGGAGGTGTGGTTGAGAAGCTGCCGGACCGTGATCCGCGCCTTGCGGGGATCCGAGAGCGGCTGGGCCCAGGGGATGAAGTCGAACGCGGGGTCCTCAAAATCCATCCTCCGGGGCGTGAGCCCCCGCCGGCTCCGATCCGAGGCGATCGCCAGCACCGTGGCGCAGACGGCCTTGGAGACCGATGCCAGGCGGCGGGCGTCGGTCCTGGAGCTGTTCCCCCGCTCCACCTCCAACACCACCCACCCGCGGCGGATCACGACGGCAGCAAACCCCCGGTCGTCGCTCGCTAGCAACCAGGCACGCAGCTCCTCCAGCCGGGCCGGGTCCATGCCCGCGACCTTCCGGACCTCCGCCGGAGTCCGCGCGGAGCGCCACCCTCCCAGCGATTCCGGGGGCGGGAAATACCCCGCTGCCGAGGCCCGGCTGATCCCCAACCAGGCCGAGAACGAGAGGACCGCGAGCACCGGGATCCCGGCCCCGCAGAGGCGGGATCCCCATTTCGCCGGGGTGAAGGGGCGGCGCCTGTGCCGGGTCACCTCAGCCTCCCTCCCCGGGACGCCACTCCCCAGTCTCGCCCACCCGGGTCACGCGTCCGGGCAACCCCGCACGGGAATAAACCCGCTCCACCTCCGCATACCCCTCGGGCACGGAGCCCGCGAGCACCAGCTCCGTGGGCCAGAGCAGCCCCGCTGCCTGGACCAGATCCGCGACCCGGAGCACGTTGAGCATCTCCATCGCCGGCCCCCGCCCATCCTTCTCGCCGGGCAGGTCGAGGGTCGCCGGAGGATCCTGCAACAGGAGGGTGCCCACCCGGCCATCGAGCAAGGCGGCATACAGAGCCGGCACACACATCTCCCCCCGGGCCGCGAGCGCCACCCGGGCCGGGTCGACCTGCGGGAGGCGGCGGGCGGCTTCGAGCGACCGGAGGACATCCCAGACCCGCATCGAGGCCAGGGTGCGCCCGGTCCAGGCGGCGGCGCGCCGGACATGCCACTGCAGATCCTCACCCCAGGAGGTCTCCCCGGTCCCCCGAGGTTCGCACTCCACGCGGAGCCACGGCACCGCGAGTCGCAGCAGAAATCCACGCGTCTCCCCGCGCCGTTCCCCGGGCGACCGAAGCCCCACGACCACCGGAGCCCGGCCTGCTGCGGGCTTGCGATACAGCAGCTGCCCGTGCAGCCGCCAACCCTCCTCCGAGGTGTAGCCGAACCGGAACCCCGAGGCATCCTCCTCGAACTCCTGCTCCACCTGGAGATCGAGCGGCGGCGGCTCGGACGGGAACGCCCCGAAGGTGACCCGTCGCAGCCGCGCGACCACCCGCTCCCGCTCCTGGAGGAGCGACGCAGCATCGCGGATTTCAGGATGACCGGGGGGCACAAAAAAGCCGTCCTGCACCCGGGTCACGCGATTGCCCGGCGGCGGTCCGTGAACGAACACCCTCAAGGTCTCGGCCGATTCCTGCGCGTCGGGCCGTTCATCGATGTCGCCGATCGTCGCGGCCGACACCTCACGCCCCTGGAGATGCTTTGAGAACCAGGAGAAGATCTCCGTGCGGGAGCGGGCATGGTACGAATGGCCGCCCGGGGTCTCAACGAGCCGGATTCGATCGCGAGCCCCAAGCGACCTGTAAAGCCCTTCCAGCTGGGAGTGCACCCGGCGGATCGACTCGATGGTGAAAATCCCATCCTTGTCGGCCGACCCGATCAGGAGCGGCCTCGGGGCGATCAGCCCGCCGACGTCCGCCAGGTCCCATCGGTACGAGTTGATCCACCACATGCAATCGCAGTGACCGTCGATCGTCCGGTCGTGCACGTGGGAGAAGAGCGTGGCGGTGCCGCACACCGGGGCGGCGACCTTGACCCTCGGGTCCGCGGCGGCGATCCACCAGGAGGCGGCCCCGCCTCCCGAAATCCCGGTCACCCCAAGACGGGAGGGGTCGACCTCAGGCCGCTGCTCAAGCAGGTCCAGGGCGCGGATCCCGTTCAGGAGCTCGATTCCCGCCGGCGTGTACCCCCGGGAGTACCAGTTCCACCATCCCTCGCGGTAACAGCCGTGATGGGTTCCCCCCAGCTCCGCCGCCTCGATGGTCTCCACGATCAGGCAGACGAACCCGAGCTCGGCAAACCGTCTTGGATGGGCCTGGTAGTACACCTTCTGGTCATGGGCATGCCCGCAGACGTACAGCACCCCGGGGGCGGGGCCTGCGGTCCCTTTTGGGAGGTAAAGGTTGGCGGTGATGAACACATGCGGGAGCGGCTCGAAGTATAGCTTCTCGATCGAGTAACGCTCCCGCTCGACCCGGCCCGTGACGACCACCCTGGGAGGATCGCGACGCTCGGTCCACCAGCCGTCGATCCCCATCATCTCGCGAAACTCCCGGCGTCGCTCCGCGGCCCCCCGGTCCCACGCGACACCGCGGAGGGGCGCGGGAAGCGCCCGGTCGGTGATCCGGCCGGCCTCCCGGGAGAGATAGTCCCGGATGTTTCCCGATGGGACCAGACGGCTCCGGACCGGTGCGGGGAAGGCCGCCGAAGCCGACGACGGAAGGACCAGGCCGGAGCCCGGCAAGCCGAGCAGCGGAGGGAGGGTGCCCATCAGTGCACCCGCGCGGAGGAATCCGCGGCGGCTCATCCGCGAGGAGGCATCTTCGGGATTCATGCGCTTTGGGAGTTGGGAATCATTGGGTCCACCAAGCCGGAGGCGACATCACCTCGATGCGCCGACCCCGAACTGGCTTCCGGCCCGGATGGGGCGCCCCCCGTCGAAGTCGACCTCCAGCAGCTTCTCGCTCTGGACCGCCGCCCCGGTCTCGTCCGTGAGCCCGCCCACCACGGCACGCGAGGCCACCTCGATCACATCCCCCGTCGACGGGTAGGCGTATCGCCCATCGATGCTGAAGGTGATCCATCCCGGCTCGTCCCGCAGCTCGATCGCCTGAAGCTGCCTGGGGGGCATGCGCGTGGCATCGAACAGGTGAACCCGTCGATTGTGCGCATCGGTGAGCCAGAGCTCCTTCTCATCGGGCGTGAGGGCGATGCCGTGGCTGGGGCACCCGTGACGCTTGGTGGGCCCCACCGGAAACCCCGCAACCTCGACACGCCAGAGCTTGCGCCCTGTCTTCAGGTCGCCCACCTCGAATCCGAGGAGGTTGTTCACGTTCACATAGCAGCGGGTCCCGCCTCCGTTCACGGTGAACGGGCGGACCATGTCGCTGAAAGGCCCCACCTCCAGGACGACCCCATGGGTGGAGGTATCCGCCACCCGGAGCACGGGCGACTTCAGGCCGGCGAGGAAGGCACGCCGGCCATCGGGGGAATACAGGGTGTTGTGCGCACCCGCGCCGGTCTCGATCCGCTTCAGGATCGACCCGCTGCCGGCGTCCACCACGTGCCAGTGTCCCTGCTCGAGGGAGGGAAGATAGATCACCCTCCCATCCGGGGAGAGGGCAAGCCGGTCGCATCCCCCGTCGTAGGGCTTCTCCCAGAGGAGCCTTTCCGACACCAGGTCGAGACAGGAGAGGGTCCGGGTGGTGGTGACATAGAGGCGCGCCGTCCCGGCGTGGGCGGCGACCCCCTTCACATTCAGCGGTTTTCCCTTTTCGTCCAGACCGGCGAGCGGGATTCGCTTCACGAACTTGTGTCCCTGGTCGATATCGAACACCACGACCCCGTGCCCCCCGTACTCCAGGTAGTCGCGGATTCCGGGCGTGGCGACGTAGAGCAGGTGTCGCGTGGCGGGAGGGGTTGCGGCCGGGGAGTACCCGGGGGCCATGAGAAGGAGCACCGCCGGCAGGAGGACTCGTAACGGAAGCGGGGGTGTCATGGGGGGAATGGTCCTACTTTCAGGCTCATCCGGCAACGGGGGAAATGGGAGCGTCTGACCGATCTGGACGCTCCCCCTCCCAAGCAGGCATCCCATCCCCAACAACACCCATTCCCGGCCACCGCCCCTGCGACTCTGCGACTCAGCGTCACCGCGTTTCCAAAGGGAACAGCGGACGTGCGTGAACAGTCGCCTGGGTCCCCTTCAAGCCAGAGCCGATCCAAGCGAGCCCCCCCGACCAGGACCCACGCTCCGTCCGGCTGAACCTGGAAGGGATGCGGGAAGGTCTCTCCACGCCCCCTCTCCTCCTCCTGGGAAACGCGGAGACGCTGAGACGCGGGGGACGCGGACTGCAGGGGTGGAAGAGCCCGGCCCGACGCAAAAGGGGTTTTCCATTCCTGGGCTCGCCCTGCGCGACATTGCGTTCCTGCGGGGTTGAAGGCAGCATCGGGACATGTTCGACTTCATCGCCGAGTCCCCCCTCGACCGGGTGCGGCTTTGCGGCGCGGGCCGCGCGTCCCGCCGGGAGTTTCTCCAGATCGGCTCCCTCGCCGCGCTCGGCCTCTCGCTCCCCCAGCTCCTCAGGGCGAAGGAGACCGGCCTGGTGAAACCGGGAAACGACCGGCGCTCGTGCATCATGATCTTCAACCTGGGGGGCCCCAGCCACATCGACCTCTGGGACATGAAGCCCGATGCGGCCTCCGAGATCCGGGGCCCCTTCAAGCCGATGCGGACCAAGTCCACGGCCTTCGAGCTCTCGGAGCTTCTCCCCCAGCATGCCCGACTGGCCGACAAGTTTTCCCTCGTCCGCTCCTGCTGGCACGACGGGGCCGCCGTGCATGACGCCGGGTGGCAGATGATGCAGACCGGACGCCGTTTCACCGGCGGAATCCAGACCCCGCATGCCGGCTCCGTGGCCTCCTTTCTCATGGGACGGAAGAGCGACCTTCCCCCCTTCGTCGTGCTCCCCCAGCTCATGGGCCGCGGAGGCGGCAACCTGCCCAACGGCCAGGCCGGGGGGTTTCTCGGAAAAGCCCACGACCCGTTCGCCCTCATGGCCGACCCCTCCCAAAAGGACTTCAAGGTCCCGGATCTCCTCCCTCCCGACCAGATCGGGGCTCACCGCCTGGAGCGCCGAAAGTCGATGCGACAGATCGTCGAGGGGGCTGTCGCGGAGTTCGAGGCGAGCGAAGATGCGCGCCTCATGGACGAAAACTTCCACGCCGCGTTCCGCATCATGACCAGCGAGCAGGCCCGCGCGGCGTTCGACCTTTCGAAGGAGCCCGCCTCGGTCCGGGAGCGCTACGGAATGAACCGCTTCGGCCAATGCTGTCTCCTGGCCCGCCGGCTCGTGGAAAGCGGGGTCCGGTTTGTGACAATCAACACGTTCCTCACCGTCTTCGATGAGATCACGTGGGACATCCACGGGTCGAAACCCTTCACCTCGATCGCCGGCATGAAGGAGATCGTCTGCCCGATGTACGACCAGGCCTACAGCGCGCTGATCGAAGACCTGTCGCAGCGGGGGCTGCTGGGCGACACCCTGGTGGCGAACCTCGCCGAGTTCGGGCGGACGCCCAAGGTGAATCCCGCCGGCGGACGCGACCACTGGCCGCAGTGCTTCACCGTGTACTTCGCGGGCGGCGGGGTCCAGGGGGGGCGGGTCGTGGGAAAGAGCGACTCCATTGGAGCCTATCCCGCGGAGCGCCCCGTGAAGCCGGGGGATGTCGTGGCCACGATCTTCAAGAGCCTGGGATTCGACCACACGGCCCATCTGCCCGGCCCGGGAGGCCGGCCCTTCTCGCTGGTGGACCTTGGCACCGAGCCGATCCAGGAGCTCTTCACATGACGCCACTCCCCGGGTCGCGGCTCCTGATCGCCGTCGCGTGGCTCCTCGCTGCAGGGATCGCCACGGCCGTGGAGCCGGCGATCCCCTCCTTCCGGAACGACGTCCTCCCCCTCCTCTCCAAGGCGGGGTGCAACAGCGGTGGATGCCACGGAGCCCTCTCGGGCAAGGGCGGGTTCCGGCTCTCGCTCTTCGGCTACAACCCCGACGCGGATCATCTCGCCATCACCCGCGAGGTGCAGGGGCGGCGCATCGAGCCCTCCGACCCGGCGCGATCGCTCCTCCTGACCAAGCCGACCACCGCCCTTCGGCACAAGGGGGGCAGGAGGATCGAGCCCGGCTCGGAGGATTACCGGCTTCTCGCCGCCTGGATCGCCGCCGGGGCCCCGGGGCCCCGGCCCGAGGATCCGCGGATCACCGGTCTCACGGTCACCCCTCCCGAGGCGCTCGCCCGTGCGGGGGAGACCCTCCGTCTGAGGGTGACGGCCCGCTACACGGACGGCACCGAGCGGGAGGTCACGCGGCTCGCGAAGTTCACCTCCACCGACGAGACCATCGCCTCCGTGGATCCCCTCGGGACCGTGGCGATCCTGGGCCCGGGCCAGGGGGCCGTCTCCGTCTGGTACGCCTCCCAGGTCCGGCTCGCCCGGATCACCTCCCCCTACCCACAGGTCATCCCCCCCGCCGTTTATGACGGGAGCCCGCTGGCGAACCGGGTCGACGAGCTCGTCCTCGGCCAACTCAAGCAACTGGGGCTGCCCCCGTCGCCGCGCGCCCCGGATGCGACCCTGGTGCGCCGGGTCTTCCTCGACACCATCGG
>DMJJ01000489.1 GCA_003452185.1 Verrucomicrobiales bacterium
GTGATCCCGTCGAGTCCGGGGAGCCGCAGGTCGGAGACGGCGATGTCGTAGCGACGGCGCGTCAGGCAGGCCTCCCCCTCACACCCATCGGCCACCCACTCAACCTCCGCACCCTGCTCGCGAATCGCCTCCTCAACGAGCTTCGCCGTCTTCACCTCATCCTCCACCAGGAGCACTTGCATAACACGTCCCTCCGAACCTTCATTGTTATCCTTGCCATGGCACGGTGCGGCGGCGGCAGCGGATCGGCTCGCCCGAAATTGATGGAGTCATCCCTGTACTTGGTCGGGAGGGCCATGCCTGCCGCTCATGATCCGGTGTCGGCTCCGGGCGGGATAGGGAAGGGCTGCAGGGGGGTCGGGAAAAAGGTGGTGGTAGGAACTGGATTCGAACCAGTGAAGGCGTAAGCCAGCAGATTTACAGTCTGCCCCCGTTGGCCACTTGGGTATCCTACCGACCAGGCCGCCCCTCGGGACGAGGAGCAGCGACATTAAGCCAAAGGGGGTTGGGTGTTGTCAACCGATCTGGCTCGATATTCTCACCTTCCCGCCGGTTTAGAACCGGAGCGAAGCCGCGGCGCGGGCGGCCAGATCGAGGGGAAGGGCCGGAAACAGGCCGAGATAGAGCATCCCGGCCATGCAGGCCCAGAGGGCGAGCTGCATCGGGCGGGAGACCGGCACCGTCCCTTCGGACGGGGCCGTGCCCCCCCAGTAGATGGCCCGGATGACTCCAAAGTAATAGTAGAGCGAGATGACGACGCCGAAAACCGCGATCCCGACAGGCCAGTAGTAGGCCGGTCCCTGCTCCAGGGCTGACTTGAGGAGGAGGAACTTCCCAAAGAACCCCGCCAGAGGCGGGATCCCGGCCAGGGAGACCGTGGAGAGGGTGAGGGCGGCGGCCAGGAGCGGGCTTCGGTGGTGGAGGCCGGCGAGCGAGCTGATGTCCTCCCCTTCGACATGGCGCAGGGCGACGGAGAGGACCACGAAGGCGGCCAGCACCGTGAAGAGATATCCGGTGAGGTAGTAAAGCACGGCCGCAGAGCCGGCCTGGCTGATCGCCGCCACGCCGAGGAGCATGTACCCGGCGTTCGAGATGCTTGAGTAGCCAAGGATCCGTTTGAGGTTCCGCTGCGGGAGGGCGCAGAGGTTCCCATAGAGGATGGTCACCGCCGAGATCGACATGAGCACCACGGTCCAGCTGGCGGTCACCTCATGGGGAAGGGCGCCGAACAGGAACCGAAGCAGCAGGACAAACCCGGCCGCCTTGGACCCAACGGCCAGGAAGGCCGTCGCAGGGGCGGGTGAGCCCTGATAGACGTCCGGGGCCCAGACCTGGAGCGGGAAGGCGGCGATCTTGAAGGCGAGCCCGGAGACCACGAGCAGGGCGCCCACCAGGAACAGCTTCTGGTGGGCGAGCGCGGCCCCCTTGGCCGCGAGCTCCGGAAACTTCATCGTCCCGGTGCTCCCGAAGACGAGCGCGATCCCGTAGACCATCAGCCCCGAGGAGAGGGCCCCGAGGATGAGATACTTGGTTCCGGCCTCCAGGGAGGAGAACCGGTTCCGCGTGAAGCTCGTGAGGACGTAAAACGTGACCGTGATGAGCTCGATCGAGACGAACAGCATCATGAAGTCGTTGGCCGAAGCGGCGAGCATCATCCCGGCCAGGGCGAACAGGACCAGGCTGTAGAATTCCCCGATGCCCGTCTTGATCCGGTCGGAGTAATCGACAGAGAGGAGCAGGACGACGACCCCCGCCACCAGAAAGAAGCGCTTGAAGAAGAGGGCCAGGGGATCCAGGACGTACATCCCGTTGAAGGCGAGCTGCGGGTCGGTGACCTCCAGCCGGAGGCTCCAGAGAAGCACCCCCGCCACGAGGGCGGCGGCACCATAGCCGAGGAGATGTTTGCGCGCCGGCTCGGTCCAGAGGTCGAGCAGCAGGAAGACCACCCCGCCCGCGAGGATCGCGAGTTCGAGGATCATCAGGGATGCATTCATTGGGCGAAACCGGAGGTGCTTCTCTCTCTATGGGTGGTGGAGCTCCGCGACCTTGGCGGCGGGGGCGGCCGGGGCCTTCGCAGGGCCGGCCTTGCCCGAGGCGACGAGCTGAACGATGCGGCTGGCGGCCGGGCGGATCTGGTCCGTCAGGAGCCCCGGGGCGACTCCGAACACCAGGAGAGCCGCGATCAACAGGGCGAACGGCAACCGCTGGGCGGTGGTGGCATCGGCCATCCCGGCCTGCGACTCGGGGAGCGGGCCGTGAAGCACGCTGCGGATTGCCCGGAGCATGTAGACGCCCCCGATGATCAGCGCGCCCCAGGCTGCCGCCACCACCATCCATTGCCCCGCGGTGGGGCTCTTCCAGGAGCCGAACATCACGAGGAGCTCGCCGGCGAAGTTCGCAAAGCCCGGGACGCCGCACCCGGCCAGCAGGGCGATGACCAGGCAGGTGCCGATGAAGGGCAGGCGCTGGAGGAGCCCCCCCATCCGGTCCATGTCGAGGGTCCCGACCCGGGCGTAAAGGTATCCGCTCAAGGCGAACGAAAGGGCGGCCAGCAGCCCGTGCGCCACCATCACGACCACCGTGCCGGTGAGGCCCACCAGGGTGAGGCTGGCGATCCCGAGGAAGCAGAAGCCCATGTGGGCGACGCTCGAGTTGCCGATCAGGAGGTTGAGGTTCCGCTGCCGCATCGCCACCCAGCCGCAGTAGACCAGGTTCCCCAGGCAGAGGACCGCCAGCACGGGGATCCATTTCTGCGCCCCCACGGGGAGCATCGGGAGGGCGATCCGGAGGAGCCCGTAAAGCCCGAACTTCTTCAGCACTCCGGCATGGAGCATCGCGTTGCCCGTCGGCGCCGACCCGTAGCCCAGGGGGGCCCAGGTGTGAAAGGGCCAGAGCGAGACCAGGATTCCGAAGCCGAACATCAGCAGGCCGAAGATCAGCCCCTGGTCGCGTGCCGGGAGGGGGTTCTTCTGGAAGTGGTCGGTCATCGCGGCGATGTCAAACGTCCCCGGCCCCTTGACATAGAGCAGGATCAACCCGGCCAGGGCGACGAGGGCTCCGACCGTGAGGTAGAGGGTGATCTGGAACGTCGCGTAGTTCCTCTGGTCGCCCCGGCCCCAGATCCCGATCATCATGAACGTCGGCACCAGGGCGAGCTCATGGAAGAAGTAGAGGAAAAAGAGGTCCTGGGCGGCGAAGGCCCCGAGGATGCCCCCGATCATCACCAGGAGCAGGATGTAGAACTCCTTTTCCAGCCGGTCGATGTCCCAGCTGACGGCCGTGGCGGCGAAGGCGACGATCGACCCCATGAGGAGGAGCCCGATGTTCAGGCCATCGGCCCCGACGTGGAAGTTGAGGCCAAGCGACTTCACCCACTCGATCTTTGTCACGAACTGGAGCCCGTTGGCGGGGTCGAACCGGAGGAAGAGCATCGTCCCGAGCACCAGCGTGGCCAGGGTGGCGGCCATGGCCACGAGGCGGGGGACCCCCGAGGCGGTGCGCGGCACGAACACCAGTGCCAGCGCTGCGAGGAACGGGATGAGGATCAGGGCGGTGAGCATGGGGGGTCGTGCGGTCAGTGTGAAAGCGCCAGGTACAGAAGCAGGGTCACGCCCGCCACCAGCAGGAAGGCGTAGGTCTGGAGGTTGCCGCTCTGGGCGAGCCGGAGGGTCCGTCCGAAGAGCTCCACCGAGCCGTGCGTCAGCTGGACAAGGCCCGAGAGGATCCACCGGTCGACGAACCCCGCGATCGCCGCGATGAAGTCGTGGGTGATCCGGATCCCGAACTCATAGATCTCGTCAAAGTAGAACCGGTCCCGCATCCAGGAGCTCACCACCCCGAGCCGGAGGGGCAGGGGATCGCGCGCCACCTCCCCGGAATACAGGGCGAAGGCGAGGCTGAAGCCGAAGATTGTCGCAAAGAGCCCCAGGAAGGCCGCCGCCGGGGAATGCCCGAACGGTGCGGTGATCGCCGTGAGGAGGTCGGCCGGATGGCCGTGCGCTCCCGCGGCGTCGGGGAGCGATCGGCCGATGAGCTCCTCGACCCCGAGGAACGCCCCCGCCACCGACAGGACCGCCAGGATCCGCAGCGGCCAGGTCATCACCCCCGGGCACTCATGGGCATGGGCTGCGTGCTCGTCGCGCGGGGCCCCGAGGAAGGCCACGAAGAAGAGCCGGAACATGTAGAAGGTGGTCAGCAAGGCGACCCCCACCGCCAGGAGGAAAAGCGGGACGCTGTGGCTGAAGGCCTGCGCCAGGATCGCATCCTTGCTGTAGAACCCGCTGAACGGCGGGACCCCGCAGAGGGCCAGGGTCCCGATGAGGAAGGTCCAGAACGTGATCGGCATCCGCTGCCGGAGCCCCCCCATGCGCCAGATGTCCTGCTCGTGGTGGCAGGCATGGATCACGGCGCCAGCCCCGAGGAACAGGAGCGCCTTGAAGAAGGCGTGGGTGGTGAGATGGAACATCGCCGGGGTCGGGCCGCCGAGGCCGACCGACATCACCATGTAGCCCAGCTGCGAGAGGGTGGAGTAGGCCAGGATCCGCTTGATGTCGTTTTGCTGCACCGCCATGAGGGCCGCCATGAGGGCTGTGACCCC
>DMJJ01000526.1:0-2102 GCA_003452185.1 Verrucomicrobiales bacterium
CGGTGGCTACAGGGGAGGGGGGCATCCTGTCCCAATTCAAGACACCGCCCTCAGGAAAAGAGCTCTCCCTGCGCTCGAGGGGTGGTTTTCTTCAGGAAATCCGGGATCCCCGCCGATGGGTAATGTGTGGAACGTGGTATGAACGTTTCCCCACGCGACCCATTTGGGTGGGTGGGGTCCTGAATGGCTACCGCCATCAATACATCGCACGCCGTCGCCCCCGCGACGACGCCCCCCGGGCTGCCTCTGACCCCGATGCAGCGGGGGATGCTGTTCCACACCCTCCTCGCGCCGCGCTCCGGCGGGTACATTGAGCAAATGGTGGTGGACCTGTCGGAAGATCTCGACGTTCCCCGCTTTCAGCTGGCCTGGCAGCAGGCTCTCGACCGGCATCCGATGCTCCGGGCCGCCTTCCGGTGGGAGGGGCTGGCGGAGCCCGCGCAGGAAATCGCCCCCCAGGCCCAGCTCCCGTGGCAGGTCGAGGATTGGTCCTCCCTGACCGCGGCCGAACAGGAGTCGCGGTTCACCACCCACCTCGCCGGGGATCGAGCCCGCGGATTCATCCTGGAGATCGCCCCCTTGGTGCGGGGCCTCCTCATCCGCCGTGGGCCCGGCTCCTGGTGGTTCCTCCTGACATCGCATCATCTGCTGATGGATGGGAGGTCGAGGCGCGTCCTCCTGCAACAGGCGTTCGCCAGCTACGCCGCCGCGGCCCGGGGAGAGCTCCTGACGTTCCCCGATTTTCGTCCGTTTACCGAGTATCTCGAGTTCCTGAAGCGTCGCGACACGGTCGCCGAGGAGGGCTTCTGGCGCGAGGCGCTCCGCGGGTTCGAGGCCCCGAATGTTCTTCGCTTTCAGACCACCCCCGGCGATCCCCATCGGGTCACGTCGGCCACCGCGGAGGTTCCGCTCCGGATCGGGGAGGAACTCTCCACCCTCCTCGCGGCCCACGCCGAGGCCCAGGGCGTGACCCTGAACACCGTGCTCCAGGCCGCTTGGGGGCTCCTGCTCCAGGCCTACAGCGGACAGGAGGAGGTCCTCTTTGGAGTTCTCCGCTCCTGTCGTCGCTCGGGCCTGCCCGAGGGGGAGAGCACCGTCGGGCTGTTCATCAACACCCTGCCGCTGCGGCTCACCCTGTCGCCCGATCAGACTTGGGGCGACCTGCTCCGGGAGACGCGCGAACGATGGCGGGCCATGCGCCCCTTCGAGCACGCCCCGTTGGAACGGATCCAAACCTGGGCCGGGGTGGCCAAGGGGGGATCGCTCTTTGACTCGATCTTCATGTTCGAGACCTACCAGCTCGACGAGGAGATGCGGTCGCAGGGAGGCGAATGGGAATCCCGGCGATTCCGGGTCCTCGAGCAGACCAACCATCCGTTCACGCTCTCGGTCTACGGCGGTCGCCAGCTTCTGGTGAAGGCGGAGTACGACACCGCCCGGTTCTCCGCCGACTCGATCCACCGGCTGGTCGGCCACTATCGACAGGTCCTCGAGCAGGTGGTGGCGAATCCATCGGCAAGGCTGCGCGAGATCCCGATCCTCACCCCCGGGGAGCGCGCGTTGCTGCTCGAAGGGTGGCGACCCCGCTCCATTGAGCTTCCCGCTGTCGGGGGGTACCTCGCCCTCTGGAAGGAGTCCCTGGCGGCTGCCGTGCCGGGGACCGTGGCGGTGGAGGCGGCGGATGGCAGTTTCACCTACGAGGAACTCGAGCGCCGGTCAAACCAGCTCGCCCATCACCTGCGCGGACTTGGCGTGGGGCCGGAAACCTGCGTCGGAGTCTGCCTGGAGCGGAGCCGCAATCTCGGGGTGGCCTTCCTCGCCATCTGGAAGGCCGGGGGGGCATACGTCCCGCTCGATCCGGCCTACCCGCAGGAGCGCCTCGGGTTCATGCTTCGGGATGCGGGAGTCGGCATCGTCATCACCCAGGATTCGCTGACCGCCACCCTCCCGGAGACCGAAGCAATCCGACGATTCCGCATCGACGCCGACTGGGAAGGGGTGGCCCGCCAGAGCACGGCCGCCCCGGAGAACCGGCTTACCCCCGAGAGCCTCGCCTACATCATCTACACCTCCGGCTCCACCGGCAAACCCAAGGGCGTCGT
>DMJJ01000526.1:2345-2797 GCA_003452185.1 Verrucomicrobiales bacterium
CCTACATCATCTACACCTCCGGCAGCACGGGACAACCGAAAGGGGTTCAGCTGACGCACCAGGGGTTGGCGAACCACAATCTCGCCGTGCGCGGGCAGTTTGGTCTCGCCCCCGGGGACAGAATCCTCCAGATCTGCTCCCTCTGCTTTGACGTCTCGGTGGAGGAGATGTTTCCCGCCTGGATCGCCGGAGCAACCGTGGTTCCGGCCCCCCCGGGACGGGTGCTTCCCGACGCCTCGTTTACCCGGTTTGTGGAGGCTCAGCGCCTCACCGTTCTCGATCTGGCCACGGCCTTCTGGCATGAGTGGGTCAATGAGCTGGAGCGCTCCCGTCAGCCCCTGCCGCCGAGCGTCCGGCTGGTGATCGTCGGCGGGGAGAAGGCCTCTCCCCAGGCCTATGCCGCGTGGCAGCGAATCGCCCCACGGCATGTCCGTTGGATTGACGGCTACGGG
>DMJJ01000574.1:0-6473 GCA_003452185.1 Verrucomicrobiales bacterium
CCCCTCCGGCAGAGGAACTGAGAACCGCATGCCGTTGGTTATCGGCGTGTTGGTGCTGACTACGACCAAACCCGTCGAGGCAACCGCGGAGGGGTCGTCTGCACGGTAGACAAACAAGGCACCTGCACTGGCGCTGCCGTCCACGGTCAGGTTCAGTGCGTTGGTCCCGAGGGTCAGGCGGAGCTGGAGGTTAGTTTCCCCGGTTTGCGCTTGCACAGGTCGGAGGGGCGCGAGGAAGAGGAGTACCATGGCTATCCGGCAGAGTGTGAAGAGCCGACCGTTGTTACGCATAACTAATAGGGCTGAGAGGGTTAGGGGACTACCTTCGATGAGTGTAGCGAAATTGGCTTTCAGTGCAACCTTCGAATAGGTGATCCGCGAAATCGGGGGGAGTGCAAGTTTCTTTCTGTGGCCGCGCAAATTCTTTTCTGTAAAAGTAGAGAGCATCAGGTCTGAGGCTGGTTGAGCGATTTCATGTTGAGGTAGATTTTCCCTGTTTCCCATTGCTCGCTGATTTCGACGAGGAGTGCGGTGACGAGGCGCAGAACGGAGGCCTCATTGGGGAAGAGGCTCGCGACGCGTGTGCGGCGCTTGATCTCCTGGTTGACGCGCTCCAGCGCGTTGGACGTCCTGAGCTTTCGCTGATGGGGCGTGGGCAGAGAGAAGACCGTGAACGCTTGGGGCAGGTTCTCCTCCATCCACGCGGCCAGTTTGGGAGCCTTGGTTGCGTGCTTGGCGACAATGGTCTTGAGGCGCGCTTGGGCGCAAGGGCGATCGGGAGAGTTGAAGATGGTACGGATGTCCTCGGCAACCTGGGCCCGGAGCTCCAGGCGCGGGACGTAGGCCTGGGCGTTTTGCTGGAGATGAAACTGGCAGCGTTGCCAGGGGACGGAGGGGAAGACGGCGGCGCGCGCAGCCCCGAGACCCATGTGGTCGTCGCTGACGATGTAGGAGACCCCGTGGAGGCCTCGCTGTTGAAGGCTGGAGAGGAACTGGCGCCAGTGGGCCTCGGCCTCGCTGAGAGCGACGCTGACGCCGAGGATGGTGCGTTTCCCCGCCTCGTCGACGCCGAGGGCAATGAGGATGGCGCAGTCGACGAGGCAGCCGGCGTGACGGACCTTTTCGTAGCGTGCATCCAGGACGAGGTAAGGGAAGGAGGCCAGGGGGCGGTTTCTCCAAGTCTGGAGCTCGGCGTCGAGCTTGGCGGCGCACTTGCTGACCTGGGTGGAGCTGACGGAGGAGCCGCAGAGTTCCTCGACGACGGTGGCCACTTTCCGGGTGGAGACGCCTTGAACGTACATTTCGGCGAGGGCGAGTTTGAGAGCCTGCTCGCTGCGGATGCCCTTCTCGAGAGAGGAGGGGTAGAAGTCGACACCGGAGCGGACCTGGGGAACCTGGAAGGTGATGAGGCCGATGCGAGTGGCGAGGGTTTTGGGTTTGAAGCCGTTGGCCAGGCCTTTGCGAGAGTCGGTGCGCTCGTAGGGCTCGGCTTGGAGGACGGCGGAGCGTTCGCGGCGCATGGCCTCGTCGACGAGGCCAGCCGCCCACTTGTCGTATCTCACCCCTTCCACTCGATCAGCCCATCGGACGTAGCCTCGATCAGGTCCCGGAACCTTCCGCCTTCGCTCACCGCCTTGTAGGCGGCCGTCTTTTGGAACCCGAGGGCGCCCAACGCCGCCACGACTTCCTTTCTGGACATCGCGTGCTGCCCGTACGCCAGGGCCTCGGCTAGGTCCTCCCGAGTGATACGTCTCGGGGCCGATCTCGGCCGAGGCTGCGAATCGATGATGGTGGGTAGCACGGGACCAGGGTCCGGGTCGGTCGTGGGTCCGGTAGACCGGTGTTTGGTGTCAGTATCCTCGCCTTCGTTCCCGAAGAGAAGCAGACCTACAACAACAATGGCTCCCAGGATCAAGATGGGTGGGGCTGCCAACGCGGTGGGTGCCAGGGTGGAGAGGATAGGAACTGCGGTTTGTGGTTTCATAAAACTGGGTGTGCGCGGTGCCCTTGAGTGCCTTTTGGTGCCCTCGGAACGGGGAAAAGGTGGCCTGAGCTGACCGAAAGAGGCTGTTGGGAGGGAGGGCTCGCAAACCTCGGAAAGGCTGGGTATCCTGAGGAAAACCGGCGGGTAGGAGAGAATTCCAAGCTGGTGCCCACGACAGGACTTGAACCTGTACGATGTTACTCACTAGAACCTGAATCTAGCGCGTCTGCCAATTCCGCCACGTGGGCAATTGCCTGTGCCGAAACCCCCTGCACCTCTGCAGACGGCAACGGCGCGTATCGTATAGCACACGACTTCCGGGAAGCGCAAGGGGGCATTCTATAACTTCCTTCACCCCCCCCCAACCGCCCCCCAAAGGCTGGCGGGGTGACCGATTCAGGAAGTGCTCATCGATTCAGGCAAAGCGGCTCGGATCAAGCAGCCGCAGATCCATCGACGGCGGATCGCCGGATAGGATCTCCGACATCAGCCGACCCGTGATCGGCCCCAGGCTCAGCCCCATCATCGCGTGCCCCGTCGCCACGCTCGCGTTTCGCCATCGCGGGAGCCGTCCCACATAGGGCAGGCCGTCGGGGCTGCAGGGCCGAAGCCCCCGCCAGACCGGGACTCCTTCAAAATCCTCCGGCCGGAACTCAGGGAAATACCGCGGCACGGCCTGAATGATCCCCCGCACCCGGACCGGGTTGATCGACTCGTCCATGCCGGCGATCTCCATGGTTCCGCCGAACCGGAGCGCCCCCCCGATCGGGGTAATCGCCACACGCGCTTCCGTGAAAATCGAGCAGAGGGCGGGAAGCTGTCGCGGGGTTTTCAAGGTCAGGCTGTAGCCCTTGCCTGCCTGCATGGGCAGCCGGGCTGCGAGCCCCCGTGCCACGCCGGGGGACCACGACCCACCCGCGACTACATACTCATCGGCAGTGACCCTCCCCGACGCCGTCTCCACCCCGGTAACCCGGTCCCCGGAGGTGCTCCAGTCGGTGACTTCGGAATCGAACCGCAGATCAGCCCCCCGTTCCACCAACGACCGCGTCATCGCTCCGATAAACCGACCCGGGTCCAGATGGCAGTCCTTGGGGAAATAGACCGCCCCTGCGATGTCGTATCGGACCCCTGGGTCGAGTTTTGCCACGGCTTCGGCGCTCAGCACCTCGGCCGGGATTCCCAGGCTCCGGGCCTGCTCCGCCGCCCGGGCCTCCTCCTCCAGAGCGTGCGGTGTCTTGCAGAACATCAGCAGCCCGCGGGGTGTGAATCCAAACCCGTCGCCGTGCCGTGCGGCGAGGTCAGCGAACAGGGCCCGGCTCGCCAGGCTGAGGTCCCGGATGAGCGGGGCGGACCGGGCGACGTGGGCGGCGTTGGCCGAGCGAAAGAACTTCCACCCCCAGGCCAGCAGGTCCCAGTCGAGCCGTGGCTTGATGTAGAACGGGCTTGCCGGATTCCACATCCACTTCAGCCCGAGGGCCACCGCGCCGGGGGCCGCCAGCGGGACGAAGTGGCTCGGCACCACCATCCCGGCGTTCCCGAGCGAGCAGCTGTCGTGGGTGGCCGGACCCCGCTCCAGGAGGGTCACCCGGTGGCCCCGTTCCAGGGCGTAGTGGGCGGTGCAGAGGCCGATGACGCCTCCGCCGACGATCAGGACATGTTTCGATTCGGACATGAAATCGGGTCGGGGCAGGGGAGGGGGCAGTTTTGCGACCCGTTGGGGTCAGCGGATCCCCCAGCAGAACGGGTCTGAGGGATCGAGGATCAGGTCGGCCTCGGCACTGACCCAGGCGCTCCCCGTGATCACCGGGACCCATTGGCCCTCCTGCGACCTCTCGACGCTCCCCTCGAACACGCTTCCCAGGATGCTCTCCTGGCGCCAGGTCTCCCCGGGGCGGAGTTTCCCGTCTGCGGCAAGGCAGGCGAGCTTCGCGCTCGTGCCGGTGCCGCATGGGCTCCGATCGTAGGCCCGGCCGGGGCAGAGGACGAAATTGCGGCTCTGGTTTTCCCTGTTTCCCGGGGGCCCGAACAATTCGATGTGGTCGATCTCCGCCCCCTCCGCCCCGGTGATCCCGGCCGCCGTGAGAGCCTGGCGGATCCGCCAGCTGACGTCTGTGAGGCGCTCCACGTTCCGGAGTTCGAGGGCCTCGCCGTGTTGCTGCACGAGGAAGAACCAGTTCCCGCCCCAGGCGATGTCCCCCGACACCCGTCCGAGGCCGGGCACATCGACCTCGACCCCGCGGGCGTGGCGCCACGAGGGGACATTGCGAAGGGTGGTCCGGCCGTCGCCGTGCCATCGCGCCGTGACGGTGCCCACCGGGGTGTCGATCCGGTGCTCTCCGGGCTCGATGCGCCCCAGGTGGGCCAGGGTGGCCATGAGCCCCAGGGTTCCGTGGCCGCACATGCCGAGGTAGCCGACGTTGTTGAAGAAGATCACCCCGGCGGCTGACCCCGGGTTTACCGGCGGGGTGAGGAGCGCCCCCACCACGACATCAGAGCCGCGCGGCTCGTTCACGACCGCGGATCGAAATTGGTCGTGGTCCGCCCGGAACCGCGCCAGTTGCGCCTCCAGCGACCCGGTGCCGAGGTCGGGTCCGCCGGACACCACCACGCGGGTCGGCTCCCCGCCCGTGTGGGAATCGATCACCCGGACGCGGGATTTCATGGGATCCGGGGACGCCGTGCGATACCGTCGTGGATGATCCCGAGGATCTCCTTCCGCTCCGCCCCCTCCAGGGGAAGCCGCGGCGAGCGGACCCACTCGGTCCCGAGGCCGCACTCCTGGACCGCGAGCTTGATGTATTGGACAAACTTGCTGTGGACGTCGAGGTGGAGCAGGGGGGTGAACCAGCGGTAAAGGGCGCGGGCCTCCTCCCAGCGTCCCTCGCGGGTGAGGTTCCAGAAATGCTGGTTCTCGCGCGGGAAGGCGATCCCGGTTCCGGCCACCCACCCGTCGATGCCGAGGATGGCTCCCTCGAGCACCAGGTCATCGACACCGGTGAAGATCGAGTAGCGGTCGCCGACGGTGTTCCGGAGGTCGGTGATCCGGCGGGTGTTGCCGGAGCTTTCCTTCAGGGCGACGAAGTTCCGGATCGAGGAGAGCTCGTCGAACATCGCCGGGGTCACATCGTTGAAGTAGCTGATCGGGTTGTTGTAGATCATGATCGGCAGCCGCGTGCTGCGGGCCACCGTTTTGAAGAACTGGAGCGTCTCGCGGGTGTCGCCCCGGTAGAGCATCGGGGGCATGAGCATCACGCCGTCCCCCCCGATCCGGTTGACATCCGCCACGTAGTCGATCGCCGCCGCAGTGCTGCTCTCCGCCACGCCGCTCAGGACCGGGATGCGGCCCCCGGCGACCTGCACCGCGTGGCGCACCACCTCCCGTTTCTCCGAGGGGTCGAGGGCCTGGTTTTCCCCCAGCGACCCGCAGACGATCAGCCCGCTCACGCCCGAGTCAATGAGGGCCTCGATGTGCCGGGCCTGGGCCTTGAGGTCCAGCGACTGGTCCCGGCGGAGCTGCGTCGTGATGGCGGGGAAGACCCCGCTCCAGCGGGGTGGGGACTGCGTGCGTTTCTTCATTATTTCTTGTCAGCCTTGGTGCGGGCGAGTTCCCAGACGAGGGACTGGACCGCGAAGTCGATGTGTTCCGTTCCGCTCTCCTCCTCCTGGCATGAGCGCTCGGGGCCTGCCCGGAAGAGCCCCTTGAGGAGGTTCCCCGTGGCGGGCACGTCGTAGACATTCCAGAACCGGAGCTTCCCCTTCTTTTCCATCACCGTGGGAACCTGCCCGAACCGCATCTTGAGCATCGGCTCGTGCTCCTTGCGGTTCAGGGCGATGACGAGGTCGGCCTTCTCGAGATCCTTGAGGGTTGCGGCCTCGGGGTTGCGGCCGTATTGCTCCACCCCCTCGAACTTCCGCGACTCAAGGTAGCGGATGGCGCTTGGGGAGAGTCCCTCGTAGCGGACCTTCTCGACGAGGCCCCGGGAGTCGGCGTCCCACGTCAGGTCGTGCTGGGAGGCGTAGTGGTTGAACAGGATCTCGGCCAGGCGACTTCGATAGTAGTTGCCCGTGCAGATGAACAGCGCCTTGCGGTATTGCACCATGTGGGGGGGAGGCTAGTGGATGGGGGGATGGGGCAAAAGCCCAATTTCACTACCGTCGCGGGGTCGTTTTTCCATTGTGCGGGGGGAGGCGTTTGACGCTAGATTCCGCGCGTGATCTACGACGCTTCCATGGATTCGCTCCTCCAGAAGGTCTGGGACGGCGCGCGCATCGACGCGGCGGAGGCCCGGCGGCTGCACGGCCTTCCGCTCGAGGAGCTCGGGATGCTCGCCGACCGGCGCCGCCGGCTCATCAAGGCCCCGGCCTACGACGGGCGCGGCAATGAGATCGTCACGTTCATCGTCGACCGGAACGTCAACTACACGAACGTCTGCTACTTCAAGTGCGGCTTCTGCGCCTTCTCCAAGGGCAAGCTGGCGGCGAACCT
>DMJJ01000574.1:6707-7174 GCA_003452185.1 Verrucomicrobiales bacterium
AACGTGTATTGCAAGTTCTGCGCCTTCTACCGCACGGAAAAGGATTCCGACGCCTACGTGATCACGCTCGAGGAAATGGACCGCAAGGTCGAGGAGACCATCGCCCTCGGGGGGACCCAGATCCTGATGCAGGGGGGACACCACCCCAAGCTCTCCCTCCAGTGGTACCTCGACCTCCTGTCGCACATTCACAGCCGGTATCCCCAGGTGAACATCCATGGGTTCAGCCCGAGCGAGTTCATCCACTTCCAGGAGGTGTTCCAGATCCCGGTGGCCGAGATTCTTCGTCAGTTCAAGGCCGCGGGGCTCGGGTCGGTCCCTGGCGGCGGGGGGGAGATCCTCGTGGACCGCGTCCGGAAGCGGATCTCGCCCCTGAAGGCGATGAGCGATGAGTGGCTGGGGGTGATGGATGCCGCCCACCGCCTGGGGCTCAACTCCAGCGCCACGATGATGTTCGGGCACGTGGA
>DMJJ01000470.1:0-164 GCA_003452185.1 Verrucomicrobiales bacterium
TGCTGGACGGGTCTGACGCCTCGAATTCACTCCCCGACTCTCTGCTAACTGTCTGCTAAACTCTAGGAGGGGGGGGTGATCTGGAGGTTCAAACTACTCAAAAGTCTTTGATATTCAAGTGGAGCCAGCTGCCGGGATTGAACCGGCGACCCACGGTTTACAAA
>DMJJ01000470.1:423-3093 GCA_003452185.1 Verrucomicrobiales bacterium
GGGATTGAACCGACGACCCACGGTTTACAAAACCGTTGCTCTGCCGCTGAGCTAAGCTGGCGTCACGAACACTCTCCAACAGGAAACCTCCCACCCCGGGGCTATCGGCCGACCCCCCCAATCCTTTACACCAGACCGGGGGCGCCCAACGCCCGAAACGAACGCCATCCAAGGTTGCGTTGACTGCATCCGGTGGCAAGCGAATTTGAGGGGCGAGTTTGAACACGGAGGGTAACTCCCCCTTCCCCTCCCCCTCCCTGCCGATGCCGGTTCCCGCTTACTCGGGATCCACCCGATGACCTGTCTCGCGAAGGTGGTGGAGCTTGTAGAGCAGTGTCCGACGACTGATCCCCAGCGCCTTGGCCGCCTCCGTCCGGTTAAAGGCGTGCTTCTGCAACGCCTCCAGGATGGCCTGCTGCTCCAAATCCTCCAGCCGCACGGGCACGGAGCCCGGGACCGGAACCCCGCCACCCCCGGCTCCCGCCGCGGCCTGTCCCGACTCCTTCACGCGGGCAGGGAGATGATCCGGCAGGATCAGTTCCCCACCGGAAAGAAGCGCCGCCCGCTCCATCGCGTTCCTCAGCTCCCGGACGTTCCCCGGCCACGAGTAATGCTCAATCCGCTCCACCGTCCCTGGGGAAAGGCGGGCGCGGCCCCGGGTGAACTGTTCCAGGAAATGCCCCGCCAACGGCAGGATGTCCTCGCGCCGCTCGCGGAGCGGCGGGATGTTCAACTCGACCACGTTCAGCCGGTAATAGAGATCCTCCCGAAACCGCCCCTTGCGGACCTCCTCCTCCAGGTTGCGGTTGGTGGCGGCCAGGAGACGAACGTTCGCCACCTGGTCGACGTTGGATCCAACCCGCTGAAACTGCCCCTCCTGGGTGACCCGCAGCAGCTTGGCCTGGAGCTGCGGGGTCATCTCCGCGATCTCGTCCAGGAAGATCGTCCCCCCACAGGCGGCCTCAAACCGGCCGATCCGCTGCTGGGCGGCTCCGGTGAAGGCGCCCCGCTCATGGCCAAAGAGCTCGCTCTCGAGAAGGTTTTCCGGGATCGCCGCACAGTTCACCTTCATCAGCGGGGCCGCCGAGCGCGGGCTCCATCCATGGATGAGGTCGGCCAGGACCTCCTTCCCGACGCCGCTCTCCCCGGTGATCAAAACCCGGCTCTCCGACGAGGCGATCAGGGCGGCGTCGCGAAACAGGGCCTGCATCGTCGGGCTGCGCGCCACGACCGAGGCGGGGAGCTCCCGGTCGGCGGAGACCCGGACCGGTGCCCCGTCGGTCACCCCCACAGCCCGCTGCACGGAGGAGAGGAGCTCATCGAGGTCGATCGGCTTGCTGAGATAGTTCACCGCCCCGTCCCGCATCGCCACCACCGCCTCGCGAATGTCGGCATAGGCCGTGACGAGGAGAACGGGCAGCGTGGGGTGCTCCCGGCGGGCAAGGCGAAGGGTTTCAAGCCCCGTGAGGCCCGGCATCCGGACGTCGCTGATCATGAGCCCGATGGCCCGCTGGCCAAGGACCCGCAGGGCCTCTTCCCCGGAGGCGGCCGCCAGGGTCTCGAACCCCTGGGAGCGCAGGAAGGCGGTGAGCAGGCTCCTCTGCCCCGGATCGTCATCGACGATGAGGATCGGGGGCAGCTCTTTGCCGGGGGTGCTCGGTCTGGACGACATAAGGCGCTGGATCACGCCCCCGGGGTCGCCTTCAGATGCCGGATCCGGAACAGCGCGCCGCGGGGCGTGTTCGCAAGACACTCAATGTCCCACCCGTGTGCAAGCACAATCTGCTGCACGACCGCGAGCCCAAGGCCACTGCCGTCGGGTCGCGTGGTGAAGTACGGTTTGAAAACCTCCTGCCGCTCGGACACCGGGACGCCGGGTCCGGTGTCCCTCACCTCCATCCAGACATCCCCCTCGGGGGCCCGTCCGGAGGCGACCGTCACCTCACCCCCGGGCTCGACGAACTGGACGGCGTTCATCACCAGGTTGAAGAGCGCCTGGCGGAGCATCTGCTCATCGGCCTCCACCAGGAGACCGGAGCGTTGGATCGAGAGCCGGGCCCGCTTCTCCTCGAGGTCCCCGCCCAGGGCCCGGGCCACCTCGTCGACCACGCCATCGAGGAGCACGCGGGAGAGTTTCACATCGCGGGGCTTGGAGTAGGCGATGAACTGGTTGAGCTGGGCCGTCACCCGGTCGACCTCGGTGGTGATCTCCACCGATCGACGGCGGATCTCCGCGGTCGCCTCCTCCTGTTTGCTGATCATCTGGGCGAGCCCGCGGACGATGTTCAGGGGGTTGCGCGTCTCGTGGGCAAGCCCCGCGGCTGCCACGTTCATCTCCCGGAGATGGTTGTTGAGCTCGCTCGCCCGCAGGAGCCGGATCTGAAGCTCGGAGGATTTCACCATGGTGCGCCACGCGAGGGTGAGTCCCGCGACGGCCACCCCGCCCAGGAGGCCGATGATGGTCCGCAGCCAAAGGTCCCCGCGCACAATGGCGTCGAGGGTGCGCGTGGAGAGGACGACCACGAAACTGTGGAGCCCCTGCTTGGAGATCATCGCCTGGTAATCCTCCTCGCTCATCCAGGGGGGACGGCCTCCCGGGCCCGGGCCTCCGGGACCGGGTCCGGGTCCCGGCGGCGGCAGGGAAGCGGGTGGGTTGGTCCCCGGGGGAGC
>DMJJ01000129.1 GCA_003452185.1 Verrucomicrobiales bacterium
CCAATTGCAAATCGGAAATCAACAGTCGAAAATCCCGAGGCGTACAAACGCTTGCAGTCGCCCGTCGGTCCCCCTAATTATTTTCAGCTCGAATCATGAATTATCACATCTCGCAACGCGCCGCCTCACTGGCCCCCTCGATGACCCTGGTCATTGACTCGAAGGCAAAGCAACTCAAGGCGGCTGGACAGGATGTCGTCGGGTTTGGCGCCGGCGAACCCGACTTCGACACGCCCCAGCACATCAAGGATGCGGCATCGAAGGCCCTCGCGGACGGGTTTACCAAGTACACCCCGAGCAGTGGCATCCCGGAGCTGCGCGAAGCGATCGCGAACAAGTTCAAGCAGGAGAACAACCTCACGTACAAGCCCTCCCAGGTGATCGTCTCCTCGGGCGGGAAGCACAGCTGCTACAACGTGATCATGGCGACCTGCGAGGCCGGGGACGAGGTGATCATCCCCGCCCCCTACTGGCTCAGCTACCCCGAGATGGTCAAGCTGGCGAGCGCCACCCCGGTCATCCTCGAGACCTCGGACAAGACCGAGTTCAAGGTCACGCCGGAGCAGCTCCGGGCGGCCATCACGCCGAGGACACGCCTCTTCATCCTCAACTCCCCGAGCAACCCCACGGGTGCGGTCTACACCCCCGAGGAGATCAAGGCCCTGGGCGACATCTGCGTCGAGCGGGGCGTGCTCATCATGAGCGATGAGATCTACGAGAAGCTCGTGTACGACGGCGCCCGCCACGCGAGCGTTGCCGCCTTTTCGCAGGCCCACTACGACCACACGATCATTGTCCACGGGTTCGCGAAAGCCTGGAGCATGACCGGATGGCGCCTGGGGTTCCTGGCGGCCCCGGAGCCGATCGCCAAGGCGATCGATGCCCTCCAGAGCCACAGCACGAGCAACCCGACGAGCTTCGCCCAGAAGGGGGCCGTCGCGGCCCTGACGGGGTCACAGGAACACCTCCCGAAGTGGCTGGCCGAGTACGCCAAGCGACGCAGCTACGCCCACCAGCGGCTCAACGCAATGCCCGGCATCTCCTGCGTCAACGCCAAGGGGGCCTTTTACCTCTTCCCCAACATCTCCAAGCTGGGCCTCAAGTCGCTCGACTTCTGCGCCCGCCTCCTCGAGGAGGAGAAGGTGGCCGCGGTCCCCGGGATCGCCTTTGGCGCCGAGGGCTACCTTCGGATCAGTTATGCCACCAGCCTGGCGAACATCGAGAAGGGGCTCGATCGCATGGAAAAGTTCGCCCGTCGAATCGCAGGCACCGCGGCATGAGCCTCACCCCACTCTCCTGGCCGGAAGGGTTCCGCACGGTTCACGCGCGGGCGGTTGGCTCCTACCGCAGCGGGAAAACTTCCCCCACGGGAATGTTCACCCCGGAGGAGGAGTCGTTCCTGGGCTCGATCGGATGCACCCCCCGGGAGCTGTTCGATCTGGTCGAGGATTATTGTGACGCCGGGGAGCCCACCCCCGAGGAGGCCTTTGAAATGGCCTCCCTGCGACGCGACTACCTGACGAAGGTGCAGGGAGGGAAAGTCTCCGGGCGCCGCGTCTCCATGGAGGAGCTCCCCGCGAAGAGCGCCGAGGCTGCGGGGATCCGCTGGCTTCCCAGGATCATCGTCAAGGCGAGGGCCAAGCTCCGGGGCGAGATGCCCCCGGAGCTCATGTACGGATGCGGCGGCGATCGCCCCTTCCTCGCCAGCGTGCACTTCACCCTCCCCGAGTTCCTTCGGTTGGTCTGGGAGAAGGGGGAGGATACGGACGCAATTGTCGACGCCGTGCGGGCCCGTGCCGGACGGCGCTAGGATCCCGCATCCCACCCTCACGACCCTCGCGGCCTCCGGGAGCCGCCTCGTGAGGGCTCCAGCCCGCCAGCCCACGCCCCTGCCCTGCCCTGCGGGACGGCCCACGCCCGTCAGTGCCCGTGGGATGGGGCCCGTGGGGGTAGCCCTGCTTCGTCCGAGCCGGGACGCTCATCCCCATCGTGCTCGAACATCACGTAGAGGGTCGGGAGCACGAACAGCGTCAGGAGGGTCGCGGAGACCAGGCCGCCGATGATCACGACCGCGAGCGGCTTCTGGGTCTCGCTGCCGATCCCGTGCGCCAGCGCCATCGGAAGGAGCCCCAGCATCGCGAGCAGCGCTGTCATCATGACCGTGCGAAGCCGGGTCAGCGCCCCCTCCCTCACCGCCTGGAGGACCGGCATCCCGTCGTCCCGCAGCTGGTTGAAGTAGGTCACCATCACCACCCCGTTGAGCACCGCCTGCCCGAAAAGCGCGATGAACCCGATCGCAGCCGAGACGCTCAGGGCAATGTGTGTCAGCAGGAGGGCAAGGATCCCCCCGATGATGGCAAACGGCACGTTCGCCAGGATCAGGGTGGCACTTTTCACCGATTTGAAGGCGTCGAACAGGAGGAGGAAAATCAGGAACACGCTGATCGGGACGATCAGGGCGAGACGGCTCATCGCCCGTTGCTGGTTTTCGAACTCGCCGCTCCAGGTCACCAGATAGCCCGCCGGGAAGGTGATTCCCTTGACCCTGGCCTGCATATCGGCCACCACGCTCCCCATGTCGCGACCCCGGATGAACACCCCGATGGCGGTGACGCGGGTCGAGTTCTCACGACTGATGTTCATGCTCCCGCCGCGGCTTTCAAACCGGGCCAGCTCCCCCATCGGGATATGCTGGCCATCAGGGGTGTCGACCAGGAGGTTCTTCAAGTTCTCGGGGCGGCGTTCTCCCTCCCCCAGGCGCACCAGGACGCTGAAGTGCTTCTCCCCCTCCCAGAGCTCCGTGGCTGCCTTGCCCCCGAGCCCCGTCTCGATCAGGTCCTGGACGTCAGCCACGTTCAGCCCGTGGCGGGCGGCCCGCTCTCTCTCGATGTTCACCAGGTACTGGGGGACCTCGCCCGCCCGGTCAATAAAGGCACGCGCCACCCCCGGCACGTCGTGGATCTTGGAGAGCACCCCCTGCACCAACGTGCGGAGCGTGGCGGCATCCTCCCCGAACACCTTGATCACGACCTGTCCGTCGATCTGCGAGATGCTCTCCAGGACGTTGTCCCGGATCGGCTGGGAAAACGAGGTCTCGATTCCCGGGATGACATCCAGGGCGCGGTCCATCTCCTCGAGCAACTGCTCCCGGGTGATGTGACGGGTCCACTCGGAGGCGGGCTTCAGGTCGACGAAGAACTCCGCCATGTTGAGCGGCTTGGGGTCCGTGCCATCCTCGGGACGGCCGGCCTTGCTGATGACCGACCGGACCTCGGGGAACTTCCGGAGAATGCCCCGGAACTTCCGGCAGTATTGGACCGCCTCGTCGGCGGAGATCCCGGGCGGCAGGGTGGCGTTGACCCAGAGGGTCCCCTCGTTCAGCTCGGGCAGAAACTCCGTCCCAAGCTTCGGCACCACCCCGAGGGTGGCGATGAGGGCCACAACCGAGAGGATCACCACCAGGGCGCGATGCCCGAGAGCCCAGTCGAGGGCCGGGGTGTAAAGCCGCTTGGAAAGGGAGACGACGAAGTTGTCCTCATGGGGGATTTTGCGGCGCAGCAGGAAGTAGCAGAGCAACGGCACCAAGGTCAGGGAGAGCAGCAGCGAGCCGATCAGTGCCGAGGTGACGGTCCAGGCCATCGGAGCGAAGATCCGCCCCTCGTGCCGCTGGAGGGTGAAGATCGGGAGATGGGCCGCGATGATGATCAGCATCGAGAAGAAGGTTGGGCGACCGACCTCGCTCGCCGCCTCGAGAATGGTGTTGCGAAAGAGCTTCAGGTTCCCCGTCTCCTTCTGCTCGGAGAGCCGGCGGAAGACGTTCTCCACCACGATCACCGCCCCGTCGACGATGATCCCAAAGTCCATCGCCCCGAGGGAGAGGAGGTTCGCCGGGATCCCGCGCCAGGTCAGGCCGATAAACGTCGCCAGGAGGGAGAGCGGGATCATGATCGCCACGATCGCCGCAGCCCGGAGGTTCCCCAGGAAGAGAAGCAACACCAGGGTGACGAGCATCGCCCCCTCGGCCAGGTTCTTGAACACCGTCTTGAGCGTCGTCCCGATGAGCCAGGTCCGATCATAGTAGGGGGCGATCTGCACCCCCTTGGGCAGCACCGACCCGTTCAGAAGCTCGACCTTCGCCTTCACCGCTCGCAGGACATCGGAAGGGTTCTCCCCCTTGCGCATGAGGACGATCCCGGAGACCACGTCATCGTTCTCATCCTGGCCGACAACCCCTTCCCGGGGGACGGAGCCGACCGCGACCTCGGCCACGTCGCGCACGTGAATCGGGGTGCCATGGGCGGCGCTGACCACGATGTCCCCGATCTCATCCGCCGACTGCAGGAGCCCGATCCCGCGGATCAGGAACTGCTGCGCCCCCCGGTCAACCTTGCTCCCCCCGACATTTGCATTCCCGCGGCCGAGCGCGGTGAAGAGCTGCTGCAGGGGGATGTTGTACGACTTCAGCCGGGCCAGGTTTGGCTGCACCTCGTAGGTCTTGATGAGCCCGCCCAGCCCGACGATGTCCGCGACTCCCGGGACGGTCCGGAGTTGGCGCTCCACCACCCAGTCCTGCAGGGTGCGAAGTTCCATCGGGGTCCGCCCATCCCCCCGGAGCCGGTAACGGAAGATCTCCCCGATGGCGGTCGAGAGCGGCCCGATCTGGGGGACCACCCCCTGCGGAAGATCCGCCGTCTGAAGCCGCTCCAGCACCTGCTGTCGGGCGAAGTAATCGTTCACCTTCTCGTCAAAGGTGAGCATCATGAAGCAGAGCCCGAACTGGGTGTGCGAGAAGAGCCGCACCTGGTGCGGCAGCCCGCTCAACGCGATCTCCAGCGGGATGGTCACCTGTTTCTCCACCTCCTCCGGGGCACGGCCTGGGTAGAGGGCGATGACGTTCACCTGGATGTCGGAGACATCGGGGAACGCCTCGATCGGCAGCGTGATGAACGACGCGATGCCGCCCGCGATGAACAGGATGGTGATGAGCAGCGTGAAAAGCGGCTGGTGAAGGGCAAAGGCTGTCAGCTTGCGAATCATAGTCGAGGGGCCCGAAAATCAATCACCGGGCAGGGCCGTGAGCCCTGCAGGCGCAGGGAGGGGGCTCAGGTTCCCTTTGAGGCTTGGAACAGCTGCTCGAGGAGCAACCCACCCTCGACGACGACATTCTCACCCGGCTTCAGGCCCTCCATGATGTAGACCCGGCCCCCGGCTTGCTGGCCCGGGGTGACCTCCCTCCGCGTGAACCGTCCCTTCTCCTCCTGGAGATAGAGGTAATGCTTCTCCCCTTTGAGAAACACGGCGCGCTCCACCACCTGGGCCAACCCGCGGGCCGGTCCCTCGGCCGTGAGCGTCACCAACATCTCCGCCTTGAGAAGGTGGCGGGAGTTGTCAATCGAGGCCCGGACCCGGGCCGTGCGGGTCACCGGGTCAAGATACTCGCTGACGTTCTCCACCACGGCCTCAAACGGCTCCGCCCCGAGCGACCGCGCGCGGGCCTGCAGATGCTGCCCCGGCTTGAGGATCCCGAGACGCCCCTCCTCGACATCGATCCAGACCCAGAGGCGCGACGGATCGGTGATCGTGAAGAGCGGGGCGAACAACTGCGGGGCGCTCGCCAGCATCTGGTCAGGCCGCACCTCCTGGCCGGGGCTGAGATTCTTCTCCACGATCATTCCGTCGATCGGCGCCTTGAGCTCAAACGCGGGCTCGGCGGCATCCGCCGCGGCGCCGTAGAACGCCAGCCGCGACTCGGCCCGGCGACGCTCGGTCTGCGCCTTCTGCATGTCGGCCTCGGCCGACTCGAGATCCTTCTTCGGGGCAGCCCCGTGGGTGAAGAGGTCTTTGACGCGATCGAGCGTCCGCTGGGCCAGAATCTCATCCGAAGCCGCCTTGCGCGCCTCGGCCTGCGCTTGTGAGAAGTCGGGCGAGGCAACCCAAGCGAGCGCGGCCCCCCGGGTCACCGACTGGCCGGTCTCACCCGCCACCCGCGTGACCCGGCCGGCAAACGGGGTGAAGACCCGCACCGTCACGTTGTCGTCCCACGCCACGCGCCCGTTGAAGGAGACCGGGGCCCTCGTTGCGGCAGTCGCCGCCTCCACCACGAGCGAAGCCACCTGGGGGCTGTCGGCCGCGAAGACCACGGCGTTCCCCTGCACCTGCGGCTCGGGCGCCGCCTCCACCACCTTGGGGTCGGACTTGCACCCGGCCAGCAGCGCGGCCAGGGCGATGTTCAGAATCAGGTTGGGGTGTTTCATAACGAACGTTTCCTCAAGGGTTGGTCTTGCGACGGACGGGAACCGGGATTTCGGT
>DMJJ01000313.1 GCA_003452185.1 Verrucomicrobiales bacterium
GACGCGCTTCATCCTCGGTCACCAGGTAGGCGGTGTACGGGGTGACGATCGCATACTGGCGCGCCAGCGCGACCACCTCGTCGCGAAGCTCCTGACTCTCGCCGCGCAGCCGGATCTCATCCAGAAGATGCCCGACGCGGCGCGTCGCCCAGAGCCGGGGAAGAAAGTCGTTCGCGGTGGAGACGTCGGGAAATGAAACCTCACGCGAGAACTCCCGGGCCTGCCCCTCAAGGCGACCGGTGATCCGGATCGGGTCGCGGCCCTGGCCCGAGTAGCGCCCGGCGACCAGGATCTGCTGCCCCTTGTAGAGGTCGGGAAGCGGATGGGGGTAGAGCCTCGTGAATCGGATCCCAGCAGGGGGCACCAGCTCAAGCCCGACGAGGGCGGGATCCTTGATCCGTGCAAAGAAGGCCGAGACCTTCACCTCGATATCCTCGTTGGCGAGCACGTAGGCGCTGGCAGCCCGGGTCGACTCGGTGATCCGATCGAGGAGATGCGTGTTCACGTCGGTCCCGATCCCGAAACAGAACACGCGCGTGAGCGAGTCCCGCTCCGCGCCCCCCCGTCCCGTGACCACCTGCGCGATCTGGTTCTCGTCCGTGATTCCCACCGTCGGGCGCCCGTCGGTCAGGAACACGATGACGAAGCTCCGGTCGGAGTTCGCCGGCCGGGAGGCGAGGGCCTGCGTGAGAGCCTCATGGATCGCCGTGCCCCCCGTCGGCCGGACCCGCGCGAGGAACCGGAACGCTTCCTCACGGCTTGAGGGGGTGGCCTCCCTCAGCTGCTGGAAGAGCGGTTCCACGTCGGTCGAGAAGCGGAGGATGTCAAAACGGTCCCGCTCGTTGAGGTTCTCAACGCAGAACCGGAGCGCCCGCTTCGCCTGCTCGAGTTTCGGACCGCTCATCGAGCCGGAGGAATCGAGCACGAAGACCACATCCTTGGGCGTTGCGGACTCGGAGGCCGTGGCGAGGCGCGGGGCGGCGAGGAGCAGGAAGTAGCCATCCTCCCCGGCCTCGGGACGATGCGTCAGGAGATCGATCCCCACGTCGGCCCGGGTCCGCGAGAAGAGGACCGACAGGTCGGCGTCGGGTTGGAACCCCGAGGCCTCGAAGGAGAGGGCGGCGTGCCGGTCATCGCGGCGGGCGAGGGTCACCGCGTGGCTCGGGGAGTAGAGCGTCCCGAGCGGAAGCGTGGACTCAAACTGAACATGCACGGAGAGGGAGGGGATGGGCCGCGCGCCCGGGGCCTCGGCCCGGAGCGGCAGGGTCCATTGCACGAGGCCCGCCTCCTCGGCGAGGAGCTGGGTGTAGCGGAGCGAGAGCTGCCGCGTCGACCCGGGATCGATCGGGTAGATGCGAACCTTGATGAGGTCCCGTCCCATGTACTCCAGCAGGGCGGGATCGAGCGATCGACGCACGATCTCCTCGTAGACCCGGCGCGCCTTCTCGGCTCCGAGCAACTCGGCCTCCACCGGCTTTCCGTTGATGCGGAGCGAGAACCCGTCGAGGTGCGCCCCCCGGGGCACCGGGAGAAGGAACGTTCCCTCGCAGACCGTGCCGTTGGGGTTGTGAACCTCCTGTTCCACCGCGACGGTGGCCACCTGGTCGCGGATCACGACCTCGGCCGCGAGCCGGGTTGTTTCGATCGGCTGGAGTGGCATGCGGGGAGGGACGGGGCGCGGCATCGGGGCGATCCGTGGCGGCGGGTCGGGCACGCGACCCGGGGGGAGCAGCGGGCTTGGATCCGAAGGCTCCTGCAGGAGGAGAAGCCCGGCGGCAGGGAGTCGAAGACCCGCCAAAAGGAGTGCGAAAATCCATTTCTTCATCCCCCGTTCGACGGGAGCCGGCGAAAAAAACTCCCGCACCGGACCGTACCATGAAGGGTCGGTGCGCACCGGCTGCACCGGCCCGAACGCAGGAGCGTGTATCGTGCCATCGACAACCCCCTAGAGCGGCATGAGTTGCGCCCGGGGCGGAATCCCGGGGAGCGGATTTGGTGGTTTTGCGGAAAGTGACAGCCGGGCGACGTACGTCTGGAAACCCCTTCACCGGACCTTATGTTCACCCCGCTCAGCCCACGACCACACGCCACGTCCCCACACGGGGCCTTGCGACAGGCGTCCATGCACCACGCATGAACTCTGCCCGGGTCCTGCGTGCCGGCGATCGGAGTGCCCATGGAGATGCTGTGCCTTGGAATAACGGAAGGACCATGAACAACCTATGAAAGCAGCGAAATTGACCCTGGCGGCCGTCGCGGCACTGGCGGCTCAGGCGAGCCCATTGCTGGCAGACTCAATCATCACGGACTGGAACAGCGCCACCCTGGAAGCGATCCGACAGGCCAAGCCCGGCCCGCCGATGGTGGCCCGCGCCCTTGCGATCGTCCACACCTGCACCTACGACGCCTGGGCGGCGTACGATGCCAACGCGCTCGGCACGCGCTACAACGAGTATCTTCGCCGCCCTGCGGCGGAGCGGACCGACCTGAACAAGACCATCGCCATCAGCTACGCCGCCTACCACGCGCTCGTAGACCTGTTCCCGGCGCAGAAGCCGCTCTTTGACCAGGCGATGGCCTCGCTGAACTTCGACCCGGCGGATCTCTCGACCGACCGCACCACGCCGGTGGGCATCGGCAACCTGGTTTCGAGTGCGGTGCTGAAGTTCCGCCATGGCGACGGGTCCAACCAGCTTGGCGACATGGGGCTTCCCCCCTACTCCGACACCACGGGCTACAAGCCGGTGAACGATCTCGATCACATCATCGACCCCAACCACTGGCAGCCGCTCCGCTTCTCGGACGGGCATGGCGGGTTCGTTGCGCCCGGGTACATCGGGGCCCACTGGGGCACCGTGAGCCCGTTTGCCCTCCGCTCCCCCGACCAGTTCCGTCCCGCCCCCCCGGCCCACTACCCGGAGGATGCCGCCCGCTACACGGCCCAGGCGGAGGAGATCATCCAGTTGTCGGCCACGCTGAACGACCGGAGCAAGATGATCGCGGAGTATTGGGCGGACGGCCCGAAGTCGGAGCTTCCCCCGGGGCACTGGAACCTGTTTGCGCAGTTTGTCAGCAAGCGCGACAAGATGGGCATCGACCAGGATGCGAAGCTGTTTTTCGCCCTGGACAACGCGGTGTTCGATGCCGGGATCGCGACCTGGGAGTCGAAGCGGTTCTACGACTACTGCCGTCCGATCACGGCGATCCATTTCCTCAAGGCGGGGAAGATGATCAAGTCGTGGGCGGGCCCGTTCCAGGGGGTGAAAATGATCCGGGGCGAGGACTGGATTCCCTACCAGCCCGCCACGTTCGTGACCCCTCCGTTCGCGGAGTACACCTCCGGGCACAGCGCCTTCAGCGCCGCGGCCGCACAGATCCTGAAATCGTTCACCGGGAGCGACAAGTTCGGCAACTCCGTCACCCTGGCAGCCGGGAGTTCGCGCACCGAGCCGGGAGCGGTTCCGGCCGCGGACGTGACCCTCAGCTGGAACACATTCAGCGATGCAGCCGACGAGGCGGGAATCTCCCGTCGGCTGGGAGGGATTCACTTCCAGCCTGGGGATCTGGAGGGCCGGGCCCTCGGGCGACGAGTCGGCCGCCAGGTCTGGGTCAAGGCGCTCCGGTTCTTCAACAACCCGAAGACCGACCGCACCCTCCTGAAGGACGACATGGAATCGTGCGACCGGGATGACAGCCGCCTGTTTGGCGTCCGCTGAGCCTCCCGCATCCGCATCACCGATCACGCCGTGGCCGGCCTCGCGATCCCCGCGGGGCCGGCCACTGGTGTTTCACGGGACGGCGCACGTCGTGGCCGGCTCCCGCATCACGATCTCGTCCCCCTCGCGGGCCGCCTCGACAATCATGCCCGTCCCAAAGGTGCGGGCGAGCCGGCGCGCGTGCTGGAGCATGGCGCGAATGCGGCCATCGCTGTGGTTGGGGTCGTGGTGGAAGAGGTAGCAGCGCTTGACCTTCGAGCGGGCGCACACCCGGATGACATCATCCAGGCATCCATGGCCCCATCCGGCGTGGGCCGGGTACTCGGACTCGTCGTATTGGGTGTCCACGATCAGCACATCGCACTGCCGAATGAAGTTCGCGAACTGGCGATCCGCGAGCCGCACGGGCACGGAGGCGGGGAGGCGGCTCGCAAGCTCGTTGTCAGGAAAGTACCCCACCGACCCGTAGGGGGTGAAGAGCCGGTAGCCGACACAGCGGCCGGGATGGTTCACCCGGATCGAGGAGACGGTGATGGGCCCGAGCGAGAACGGCTCCTTCTTGAGCTCCTCGATGGAGAGGCTGCTCGGGAGGTCCTTGAGGCCGACGGGGAAGAACGGGCTCTCCATCTGGCTGTTCAGGACGCTCGCAAGCCCGCGCTTCGCCCCTTTCGCCCCGATGACGCGGATCCGGTTCTTCGCAAGGTAGGCAGGCTGGAAGAACGGGAACCCCTGGATGTGGTCCCAGTGGGTATGCGTGAGCAGGATCGTGAGGCTGAGGGGCCGGTCGATCGACTCGGCAACGAGCTTGGCGCCCAGCGAGCGAATGCCGGTGCCGGCATCCAGGATCACGGTCTCGCCGCCACACCGGACCTCCACGCAGGAGGTGTTGCCCCCGTATTCGATGGTCGTGGGCCCCGGGGTGGGAATCGAGCCGCGCACACCCCAGAACCGGACGGTCACACGGTCGTGACGGCCAGGGGGTCGCTCCGGGGTCGATCGCTTGACGGGCACTGTCGGCTTCGGTGGCACGGTTTCGAAAGTCGTGGAGAGTAAACGGGAAAGAGGCTGGTTGTGGAACTCGAAAAAATCGGGAAAGAGGAGTTGGCGTGCCCCCTCGAACTCTGATACATCCTCGCATTGTCAGCACCGTTCACGGCAGCCCACAACGTCTGTTTGACTTTTTCAGGACGAGTTCAAGCCCGCTTGGCGGGCAGATTCCCCCGCCGGGGGAATGTTCTGTTGCGCACATCCCCGGAGGCGATGTCGTGAGCGTGCCGTGGTTCAAGTCCCTGGCGATCTTCGGTCGCGAGCTCGTTAGCAACCCCCGCCCGATGGGGGCAGCCTGCCCCAGCTCCCCGGGCCTGGCCCGTCGCGTGGCCAGGATGGTGGGCCGCCGTCCCGAGACCTACGTCCTCGAGATCGGGGCGGGCACGGGAGCAATCACCTCCGCACTCCTCCGCCATTGTGTTCCGCCCGAGCGCCTCGTGGCAATCGAGCGAAGCCCCTCGCTGGTCAAGCTGCTGCGGCAGCGGTTCGCCGGAGTGAACATCATCGAAGGGGATGCGTGCGACCTCCACAGGACCCTGGAGCGCGCGGGCGGTCTAGACCTGAAGCGCATCACCCACGTCGTCTCAAGCCTTCCGCTCCGGTCCCTCCCGCCGGCGCAGGTGGAGCAGATCTCCAAGGAGTTTTTCAAGCTCCTCGCCCACGGTTCCCACCTGGTTCAGTACACGTACAACCTCCGGAACGGCAGCGGGGAGGTCTTCGCCGACCTGCACCGCCACGCCTCATCCGTGGTCTGGCTGAACCTTCCGCCGGCCCGGGTTGAAGTCTTCGCCGCCAGCCGCGCTCCCGGAGGCCACGGGGTCTTCAACGGACGCCACAGCTCGAAGTTCGCCCTCCGCCCGAACACAACGGCAGCGAACGCCACGCACCGGCAGTAGGCTCCCCCCCCTCGCGCGCGCCCGACCCGCAGCCGCCCGCCTCACCGGAGGGGATCCGCCACCGGGACCCCCTGCTCCCCGCGGAAGGCATGCAGGTGGCCCTCCGTCCGGATGAAGAGCGTCCCATCAAGAATCGCGGGGGTCGCCAGCACCGGCTCCCCCAGCGGATTTCGAGCCAGCACCTCGAGCGCCTCTCCGGCCCGGTACACCACCACCACCCCCTGCTGCGAGGCGACGCAGATCTTCCCGGCCGCAGCCACGGGCGAAGAGTAGTAATCCCCAAGCGCCCCAAGACGCTCCTCCTGGTAGAACGCCCTGCCCGTCGATGCGTCCAGGCAGGAGGCCAGACCACCATTCCGCACCAGGTAGAGACGGCCGTCGTAATACAAAGGAGAGGGAACATACGGAAGCCCCCGCGTGGCCCGCCACTCGACATGGGTCGCGGTGACATCCCCCCGGCCGTCGGGGCGGACGGCGAGCGCGATGTTCCTCGACTCGTCGAAAATCCGGGCGATGGTGTCGTACTCTGCACGGGTGAGCACCCCATCCTTGTTGGCATCGATGTAGGCGAAGTGCTGCCGGGCGGGCCCCGGAGGGGCTTCCTCCCGGGACAACCGCCCATCCTTGTCCGTGTCCCCCAGCTCGAGGAGTTTGTCGAACTCAGGCATCCGTGGAACGCCGGAACCCGAGGTCCACCCCGCGACATAGATCCGCCCATTCCCTCCCACCGGGGAGCTGACCATCTCGTTGGGCAGCCCGCGGACGCTCCATCGTTCGAGACCCGTGGCCAGCGTGTAGGAGACGAGGCGCAGGGTGCCGGGAACGACAAGTTGATCGGGGCTCTCCGGAGGCCAGGGAAGCGGCGTGGCGAAACCACGCCGGAACCCCGGGCGGTCGCTTTTCCAGACGGTGCTGCCGTCGCGGGGATCGACCGCGAGGAGGAAGGAGCCGGTGTCCTGATCCGAGTTGAGAATCACCAGACCGCCGGCCACGACCGGGGAGGTCCCGGCTCCGTGCTGGGTCACCGGGATCGGCAGCGGCTTGCGCCAGAGCTCCTTTCCCGCCAGATCGTAGGCCGCGAGGCCGAACGCGCCAAAATAGACAAACACCCGCCCCCCTTCGACCGCCGGGGTCGCGGTAGCCGGGTTCCCAAGCTGAGCTCCGTGCTCAATCCTGCCGGGGTCGAGATCCCGCCTCCAAAGCAATTCCCCCCTCCCCTGGTCGAGGCAGAAAGTCGCCAGCTTTCCCTCGGAGTAGCCGGTGAGGAAGATCCTCCCCCCGCGGATAGCCGGGGAGGAATGCCCCGGCAGGGTCGGCACCGACCAGAGGAGGTTCGACCCCGGTCCGAAGTGGGTCGGGAAGTCGGAGGCCCCGATCCCGGAGCCGTGGGGACCCCGGAACCGGGGCCATCCTGCATCGTCGTCGCGGACGGGGCTGGGGCCGGGAGCGGCGGCCGACGAGAAGAGGGAGAGGCACAACAGGAACAGGGGGAGACTCTCACCTCCACCGCTCGATGGCCTGGCAAGTCGTGTCACGGGCGAATCAGTTCCCGGAGGTCAATCCCATCCCGGCTCAACCGTGAACCCGCCGGGATCCGCAGCCTCGGGGGAGGGCGGAAGCGGAGCGGCGGGACGCGGGGTGGGAGCCGCCGCGGGCCTCGGGGAGGAGGGAAGTGGCGACGTGGCAGGCTTGCTGAAGACACCGGAGGGATCGGCCTTCCGCGGGGCGAAAACCCCTCGAGACGCGGCAGCGGAGGCCCCGGCACCCGAGGCGAGAGCGTTTCGCAGGGTGTTGCGGCTCCCCATGTGGAGACGGGCAGCAATCCAGGTCAGCGGAAGAGTGGTCTCCTTGCGGATCTGACGCGCGATGGCGAGCTTTCCAGGATCGGTCTTCAGCATCGTGGCCAGCTCCGCCTCCGACCACCCGCGCGCCGCGAGTTCCCGCGCGATGAGCTTCTCGGCATGCTCCTCAACCGAGGCGCGCCAGACCACCCCGGCCTGCGACCCCGGCTCGGTCCCCTCATGAAGCTGCTCGAGGAGCTTTTTCCGAAATCCTTCCCCCCCGACGCACCAACCGCTCCGCCACGCCTGCCAGAGCTCGTCGGTGCCACTGGTGCGACGCTCCTCCGTCCGGTCGCGAAACTTGTTCCGACCCGCGACGTCATCCGCCAGCCCGGCATCGCGGAACACCGGGGCGGTATCGAGCCAGACGGGGCGGGCGACCGCGGGTCGCAGGTATTCCGGATAGCTGCTCCACCCGAACGCCTGAAGTGGCTGGCCTGGCACCACGAGCCCGGCCCGCGCAGCGTTGAGATGGATGTAATCCGCCGCCCCGGCCACCCCCCCCGGGAACCCGGGGTCGATCATCTGCGACTTGTAGCGCCCGCTGAACAGGTGTCCGCAGGTGCGATGCCGCCGGTTGAACCGCGCGGTGTAGGTCCCAAGAAACCATTTCATCCCCTCGACCAGATTTGGCTTCGGGGTGGTGAGCAGCATGTGGAAGTGGTCGGAGAGAAGGGAGAAGGCGAGCACCTTCCAGCCGGTTTTGCCGCACGCCTCGGAAAGCGTCTCGATGAATCGGGCGCGATCCACGTCATCCCGGACGATGGCCTCGCGCCGGTCGCCCCGGCTCAGGAGGTGGTATAAGGCGCCTGGGAATTGGATGCGGAGCTTCCGTGCCACGCGCGGAGCATGCCGTTGCAACCGGCACCCTGTCAATGGTCCGCACCGACCCCCGGGGGCTCACCCCTCCGCAGGCGAAAGGGGATCAGAGCTGCTTCATCGCCCCGTCGAGCGCGGCGTAGAGCTGGGCCATCGTCGCCTCGGTCTCATCCCCCATGTTGGAGAGACGGAAGGTGGTTCCCTTGATTTTCCCGTATCCCCCATCGATGAGGAAGCCCTGGTCCTTGACCAGCTTTTGGAGCTTGGCGACATCGACGGTACGGCCGCCGGGCTTGGCCCCGTTGTTGACGCAGGTGAGGGTGACCGACTCGTAGCCCGCCTCAGGGAAGAGGGTGAAGCCGTGTCCTGCGGCCCACTGGCGGGTCTGGGTGGCGAGCTTCAGGTGCCGCGCGTAGCGGGCCTCAAGGCCCTCGGCGAAGAAGTCCTCGAGCTTGGAGGCGAGGGCGTACACATGGCCGATGCTCGGGGTGCTCGGAGTCATGCTCTCGGCGGCGTTCTTCTGGAACTCGACGAAGTCAAAGTAGTACCCGCGATCCTTGGCCGTGGCGGCCTTGGCGAGCGCCGCCGGCGAACAGGTGAACACGGTCAGGCCGGGAGGCAGGGCAAAGGCCTTCTGGGTGCCGGCGAGAAGGACGTCGATCCCAAGCTCGTCGAACTTGATGGGAAGCGCGGTCATGGAGCTCACCGCATCGACGATGAACATGACGTCGGGGAACTTCTGTTTCAGCGCGGCGATCTCCGCCAGGGGGCTCATCGTCCCAGTGGAAGTCTCGTTGTGGATGAGCGTCAGGGCATCGAACTGCCCGGTGGCGAGCCGCTTCTCGATCTCCGAGGCCCGGATCGGCGAGCCCCACGGCACCTGGAGGCCATCGGCCTCCTTCCCGCAGCGGCGCGAGACATCGAGCCACTTGTCGGAGAAGGCACCACACATGCAGTTGAGCACCTTCTTGGCGGTCAGGTTGCGGATCGCCCCCTCCATCACCCCCCAGGCCGAGGAGGTGGAGAGGTACACCAGCTGCCGGGTCGAGAGCAGTGTCTGGAGCTGTGGCTGCATCCGGGCATAGAGGTCCTTGAACCCCTGGCCGCGGTGGCCGATCATGGGGGAACAGAACGCCCGAAACGTCTTCTCGCTGACCTCGACAGGACCCGGAATGTGCAACTTCACGTGTTTCATATGACCAAAGAGGAAAAGGTTTCAGACACTCCCCGCGCACGCAAGCGGAGTTTTGCCGGAAACCAGGGTGTCGCGGTGAGCCCAGGCGGGGTCGGCCTGCGGGAAATCGAGATTGTAGTGAAGTCCGCGGCTCTCCGGACGCTGGAGAGCGCAGGCGATGATCAGCTCGGCGGCGGTCGCGATGTTGCGAAGCTCCAGCAGGTCGGTGGTGACGATGAAATCCCAGTAATAATCCTGGATCTCCTCCTGCAGGTTGGCAATCCGCTTCTGCGCCCGCTGCAACCGCTTGCGGGTCCGGACAATGCCGACGTAGTCCCACATCAGGCGGCGGATCTCGTCCCAGTTGTGCGACACCACGACCAGCTCGTCGGCGTTGGCGGCCTTGCCCGACTGCCAGGCCGGGATGGCCACCTCGGCCGGAGGGGGAGGATCCACCCGCAACCGCTCCGCCACCCGGTGCGCGCAGACCACGGCCTCCAGCAGGGAGTTGCTGGCCAGACGGTTCGCCCCGTGCAGCCCGGTGCAAGCCACCTCCCCGATCGCGTATAGGCCGGCGATCCCGGTCTCGCCATCAATGTTGGTCAACACGCCGCCGCACTGATAATGGGCGGCGGGCACCACCGGGATCGGCTCCTTGGTGATGTCGATCCCGTAGGAGAGACAGGTGCGATAGATGTTTGGGAAACGGTCGATGATGAACGGGGCCGGCTTGTGCGTAATGTCGAGCAGGACGAAGTCGGCCCCCGTCCGCTTCATCTCACCGTCAATCGCCCGGGCAACGACATCGCGTGGGGCAAGCGACTTCAACGGGTGATGCCGGTCCATGAACTCCACCCCCTCCACACTCCGCAGGATCCCCCCCTCACCCCGCACGGCCTCGGAGATGAGGAACGACTTGGCCTTGGGGTGGTAGAGACAGGTGGGATGAAACTGGATGAACTCCATGTTGGCCAC
>DMJJ01000433.1:0-207 GCA_003452185.1 Verrucomicrobiales bacterium
AGCTTCGGCTTGTAGTCGAAGGTATCGACATGGGACGGGCCTCCATGCATGAAGAGGAAGATGATCCTCTTGGCCCTGGCCGGAAAGTGGGGGGCCTTGGGGGAGAGGGGGTGCCCCGCGGGACGAGGCTCGGCACCAGCCCCGCCAGCCCGGGCGAGGAGGTCGGCCAGGGCCAGGCCGCCAAAACCGACCGCGGCCCGTTGGAGG
>DMJJ01000433.1:494-3558 GCA_003452185.1 Verrucomicrobiales bacterium
CCGACCGCGGCCCGTTGGAGGGCCTCGCGCCGGCTCAGACGAAGATGGGAAGGCAGGGGTGGCATCCGTTCAGTCGCGGTACAGAAACTCGTTTGAGGCGAGGAGTCCCTGAAGGTAGGCGGACCAGGCAAGCTCGTGCCGCCGGGCGGTCGATTCCCGGGTGAGCTCCGGATCACCCTCGAGCCGGGAGAGAAACTCGAGCCCGCGACGGATCTCCGTGCCTCCGGCGGGTCGCGCGAGGAGGCGCAGGTGGGCGTCGTTCACCCGCGCAGGATCATCCAGGTCGGCGCGGGCCAGAAGCACGCGGGCCAGCGCATCGGCGGAGGAGGCCACCAGGGGGCTGTTCAGGAAAAAGAGGGCTTGATGGGAAACCACCGTCGAGACCCGGCGGGCGGAGCAGACGCTCGGGTTGGCGAAGTCGAACAGGGTCAGCCCGTCGAAGACACGATCCCGGACGATGGGAAGGTAAAGCGTGCGACGCAGCGAGCTGGCGAAGATCTCCTCGCCCCCCGGGACGTACTCGTTGTTGGGCCACTGGACGAGGGCCCCGCCCAATGTCCGATCCAGTCGTCCGGAGACCGCCAGGAGCGCATCCCGCACCATCTCCGCCTCGAGCCGCTGGCGGGGAAAGCGGCCCAGGAGCCGGTTCTCCGGATCCTGCTCCAGGAGGGGGGCATCGCGGGTGGCGGAGCTCTGCTGGTACACCCGGCTCGTGAGGATCAGCCGGTGCAACGCCTTGAGGTCCCAACCCGAGCGGATGAATTCCTGCGCCATCCAGTCCAGCAATTCGGGATCTGTCGGAGGCTCCCCCCGCAGGCCGAAGTTATCGGCGGTCGGGACAAGACCACGGCCGAAGTGGGCCTGCCAGACTCTGTTCACGGCGACCCGGGATGTCAGGGGATGGTTGGGGGAGGTGAGCCAGCGGGCGAGTTCGAGTCGGCCGCTGTGGTTGGTCGGTATCGACTCGGGCCCGCCCGGGACGTTGAGCACGCGGAGAAACCCCCTCGGGACCGGATCGGGGCCCGGAGCGAGGTGGTTTCCCCGCAGCATCACGGGCAGGGTGGCGGGCGGGGCCTCCTCCACGGCCAACGCCTTGGCGGACGGGGGAGGGGCTGCCGCCACGAGGGCAGCGCGGGAGGCCTCCAGCATCGCCAGCTCCTCCCGGCGGGGGCTGCTGGATGCGGTCGAGGGGGTGGAGTCCCGGCCGAGGGCGGCGATCCGGTTCGTCACCTCTGCAAGCCGGCGCTGATGGAGGGCCAGGGACTCCAGGTCGTGGCGCGTGGCCACGGGGCGCTCGTTGAACTTGGAGACGAAGGCCAGATCCTCCATGGTGCGGGTGCTCTTGAAGATGCCGGCCATGGCGTAGTAGTCGCGGGCCGGCACCGGGTCGAACTTGTGGTCGTGACAACGGGCGCATCCGAGCGTCAATCCGAGGAAGGCCCGTCCCACGGTGTCGATCTGCTCGTCGATGATGTCGAGGAGGAGCTTCGGCTTGTCCTGTTCGGCCAGCATCTTGGGGCCGAGCACCAGAAACCCGGTGGCCATCAGGCGGTCCAGGCCCTCCTGTTCCTCGCCGGTCGGGGGAAGGAGGTCGCCGGCCAGTTGCTCGGTGATGAAGTGGTCGAACGGCTTGTTCCGGTTGAAGGACCTCACGACCCAGTCGCGGTAGCGCCACGCGTTGCCCATGACCTTGTTCTCGTCCTGGCCGTTCGAATCGGCATACCGCGCCACGTCGAGCCACCACCGCGCCCAGCGCTCCCCGTAGTGAGGGGAGTCGAGGAGCCGATCGACCAGGGCCGCAACCGCGGCGTCGCGGTCCCGGGCCGCCGCCAGCAGAAAGGCATCGACCTCCGCCGGCTCGGGTGGGAGGCCCGTGAGATCGAAGGTCATCCGGCGAATCAGGATCCGGGGGGATGCGGCGGGGGAGAGGGTGCCCCCCGCACGCTCCAACCGCTCAATCACCAGGCGATCGATCATCCCTGAGGCGATGCGTCGGTTGGCCGCGGGGGCTGGGTTCGGGGGGCGGACCGGCTGGAACGCCCAATGGGACGCGGGATCCGCGCCAGCCGCCGCCAGGGCTGCGAGCCAGATCGAGAGCATCCAAGCGAGATGGCGGCGCGGGTTCATGCCAGGGGGGCGCGGTTCACAATCGTCGGGCGCCTCCTACGCAGGCGCACGCGGGAGGCTACCCTCCCAGGCTGCCTGACGCCAGCCTGCATCTCTCCTTCCCGCCAGACGCTCTCTCAGGCATTGCGCTGCGGCCCGGGTTTTGAGAAAAGAACGCCCCTCAAAACAAGTCATGAAAAAAGAATCGACCCAGGCAACCGAGAAGGAACTCCTCGACGTGCTCCGCCGCGTCCTCCCCAAGGCAACGGATGACCCCAAGCTGGCCGGCGACATCTACAAGGCTGTGGCGCAGGAGCTGAAGGCCAAGTCGCAGGCCAAGTCGTTCGAAAAATTCTGCTCCAAAGTGGAGCTTCCCGACCTCGAGCCCAAGAGCCTCGAGGATGTCCGGACGCAGCTCGCGGCCGCGTTTGGCGAAGCCGATCTCACCCTCAAGCCGAACCGCAAGGAGAAGAGCCTGGCCGTCGAGATCACCCTCCCGGGGGGCGCCCAGCTCCAGGCCGAGGTGAAGGTGAACCCCAACGCCAGGGTCGAGGAAGGGGAGGAGCAGGAGATCACCCTGAAGTTTGTCCCGTTCCCGGTGTGCATGCCCGGCGACAAGGAACTGGTCTGGATGCTGGCCAAGCGCGAGAACCTGTCGCCCGACGAGGCGGGGGTCGCGCTGACCAAGGTGGAGGAGGAGTTCTGGGCCTCGAAGACCGGTCAGAAGCTGATCCGGGATCGCGTGGAACGAAGCTTTCCGGAGTTCGTTCAGCGGGTGCCGGCAGGCATGCTCTCCGAGCTCGGCCTGAAGCGCCATTACAAGACCCCCGAGCCGCTCAAGCAGCTGCGGGGATCCCTCCCGCCCCCGGGAGGGGCTGCCCGGCGCGGCGACCGTTGACCGGGTCTGCGCTCCCGCTCGCTCTGCCCGTTGCAAATCGCCACGGGCAGAGCCGTGGGG
>DMJJ01000432.1 GCA_003452185.1 Verrucomicrobiales bacterium
CCGGACACCGGGGTCAACCATCCCTACCTGATGGTCATCAACACCGATGGCTCCCTCCGCTGGGCCGCGAGCGCCACGAGCGACTTCCCCACGCTCAACTCCGACCGGATTGATGCCGGCATCGCGGCCGACGGCCGTGTCGTGGTGGTCTACGCTGACAGCAGTCTCGCGGGTGTTGGCCTTGTCCAGGCTCGCCTCTTCAACGCCGATGGCTCGACCCACGGCGAGCCGTTCATCGTGAGCGAAACCGAGGCCCCCGGCCTGGCCACCTTTGCCGCCCGCAACCCGCGGGTCGCGTGGCGCGACAACCAGATCGCTGTCATCTGGGAAAGCTCCAACGCCCCCGGCTCGGCCGTCCGTTCGGTGGCCCTTCGGGTGCTCTCGCTTCCCTCTAGCGGCACGTCGACGTCCAACCTGAAGGCCGCCCTCGCGGGTGGGAAGCTCGTGCTGACGTGGGACGGGAGCGGAACGCTTGAATCCGCGGCCGAACTTGCCGGGCCGTGGACCTCCGTGACCGGGGCGACCAGCCCGGCCAACATCACCCCGGATGGGGCTCATCGCTTCTTCCGGGTGAAGTAACCCCCGTGAACTGATCCACCGCCTCCCCGCCCCAGATGGGCGGGGAGGCCTCCATCAACGGCGGGCTTTGGGTTGAACGAACAAGAACTCGCTCCCCAAAGCCCGCCGTTCATTTCAAACCCTCCCCCGCCGGCCCAGGAATGATCACGAACCTTCCCCGCATCGTTCGCGCCGTGTTGACCAGCGTGGCAAGCCTGCTCCTTGTGGCCTCGCAAGCCGCCACGAGCACGGCCCAGGTGGTCATCAACGAGATCCACTATCATCCCCTGGAGGAGGCCGCCTTCGATCCCGACGGATTCCCCGTGCTCGACCTCTCGCAGGATGTCCACGAGTTCGTCGAACTCTACAACGCAGGCAGCAGCCCCGTGAGCCTGTCGGGCTGGAGGATCGACAGCGCCGTTCAGTTCACCTTCCCCCCCCAGGCCGTGATCGCCCCCGGCGGTTACGCGGTGATCGCCGCCGACCCGGATCGCCTTGGCAACCTGCCGCAATACTCCATCGCCCCGGGAACGCTCCTCGGCCCCTACTCGGGACGGCTGGGAAACGGCGGCCCAAAGACCATCAAGCTGAAGGATGCAACCGACCGCACGGTCGAGTCCGTGACCTATTCCTCCACTTTCCCCTGGCCAACCTCGGCCGACGGGCTGGGCGCCTCCTCCCGCTGGACGGGCATCGATCCGATGCCGTGGCAGTACCGCGGTCGATCTCTCGAGAGGCTCAGCCCCACCGCCCCCTCCTCGGATCCCGCGAACTGGAAAGCCTCCCAGTTTCCCGGCGACCCGACTCCCGGCCGGGCCAACTCGCAATCCCGGGCGGTTCCAGACCCGGTTGTTCTCACGCACCGGATCTCACAGGCCTCGGATGGACTGTTTCCGATTCTCCAGGGGCAGGAGGCCTTGGTGCAGGTCGCCTTCTCCGGCACGAACGGGCTGGGAAAGGTTCTGCTGGAGTATTTCATCGACGACGTCAACAAGCGGGATGAGACCGTCACGGCGATCGAGATGACCGGCACGCCCCCCGCCTACAGCGCCCGGATTCCCGGCCTCCCCGGACGGAGTGTCGCACGCTACCGGGTGGTGGCTGAACGCCTCCCGGCAGCGGGGCCCGGGCCCGGAGCCATGGAGAGGGTGCTTCCCCGGGAGGACGATGCCTTTTCGTGGAAGGCCTATTTCGCGGTGCCACCCCGGGTTTCCACGAACGATGTCTACGACCTGTTCGTCTCCACGAACAGCCTTACGCAGCTCATTTTCAACATGCAGGACAACCCCTCTGCGGGGTGGCACCCCTCCCCAGGCACCAAGGTGACGGGACGGTTCAACGATACCGAACCCGGGGTCCTGGCCTACAAGGGCCAGGTCTATGACGTCCAGGTTCGGCACAGCGGGAGCTTCTACCGACGGGACTTCTCACGGACATCGTTCAAGGTCGAGTTCCCCTCCTATGCCAACCTGGAGGGCCACTCGACCCTGCTCATCCTCGACAAGGGGAGCGAGAACATGTTCGGCCACCTGCTCTTTGAGGCGGCGGGGTTTCCGGAGCCACACGTCCGGCCGGTGGACATTTACCTCAACAATCAGGTGCGGAACATCCGGCTCGAGTTCGAGGAGACGGATGAGAACCTGATGCAGCGCTGGAGTGCCCGCCAGAAGCGACTCCACCCCGGGCAGCCCGCCCCCGGGCCCGGGCATATCTGGAAGGCCAGCGGCTACGGGTCGGATGTGGGTCCTTTCGGGCCCGCGAACGGCACCCTGCTTCAGACCAATGAAGGGTGGACGCCACTCCAGCGATACGAGTGGGTCTACTCGTCGAAGACGCTCGACTGGGAGGGGTATGTCCCCTTCAAGTCGATGATGGACGAGATGTGGACCGCACGGGGCCAGACCGCCCCGGGTTCCGGCCCCCTCGATCTCCCGGCCCTGAGGGCCTACCTCGCCTCCAGATGGGATGTTGCGGCCAACCTCGACTACCTGGCGATCCGCGGATGGATGGCTGAGGGGGATGACACCTACCATAACCATTTTGAATGGAAGCGCTCGGATGGCCTGTGGCAGATGCTCCCGTGGGATTTCGACACCGACATCAGCGAAGTCACGCGGAGCATCTTTGAAGCGGAGGATGGAAACTACTTCAAGGACGCCTTCTACAAGGCATACCGGGAGGAATACAAACAGCGCCTCTGGTGGTTGAACAACACCCTGCTTCACCCCGATTACCTCGCCGCCTCGGGGCTGACGCATCCCAACCTGGTGACCTTCGGCCCGCTCCGGCTGGCGGAGGTGAACCGCCAAACCGGCTACGGGAGCTTCGAGCGGCCCGCGCGCCCGGCGGGGCTCTCCCCCCAGGGGGCCGAGTCGGTTGCCGGAGCGGTGCTTCTCTCCGCCAGCCCGTACGGGCATTCCCTTCCCCTGCCCCCCGCGCACGCCTCCACGTTCTGGGAGGTCCGCTCAGCGACCGGCACTTGGTGGGACCCTGTCTACTCGGCCACCAGCAGCGTGGCGCTCACATCGTTTGAGATTCCTGCCGGAGTCCTTGAACTCGGCCAGCTCTACTATTGGCGCTGCACCTACCAGGACAGTGACGGCCACCCCTCCCTCCCTTCCATCGAGGCGTCGTTCCATTTTGGAGGAAGCTTCCGCAGAACGAATCTGGTCGACCTGGGGGCCACGTGGCGGTACGTCGATGCCGGCACCAACCAGGGGAAATTGTGGCGCGACCCCGCCTTCAACGACTCGGCCTGGAAGCTCGGGGCGGGCCTCTTCGGCGTGAGCACCGGCACCCTGGCGGTGGCCACTCCCGTCAACACGCCCCTCGCTCTCGGGGTGAGGACCTATTACTTCCGGACCAGGCTCGCCATCCCGGCACAGGCCTCGCGGGTCAGCCTGCGGCTCCGGCATCTGGTGGATGACGGGGCCGTGTTCTATCTCAATGGCGCCGAGGTCTACCGGGTGAACATGGGGACTTTCTACCTCGCAGGGGGCATCCCCTTCACCGCCCCTGCCGTGAAGGACATCGGCCAGGCATCGCTCGAGCTCCCGGTCGATCTCCCCACAACCAATCTGGTGCAGGGGGAGAACCTCCTCGCCGTCGAGGTCCATCAAAACCGGGTGGACAGCCCGGATGTTCTCTTCGGCCTGCAGCTGGAGGCGACCTACGAACAGTCGGTCGGTGCCCTGCGCCTGAACGAGGTCATGGCGGCCAACCGCACCCGTGTGCAGCACGACGGCCTCTATCCCGATTGGGTTGAACTGATCAACCCCACGGACGGCGTACAGCCCCTGGCCGGCCTGAGCCTCACGGACGACATCGCGCTGCCGGAGAAGTTTCCCCTTCCCGCCGGCCCGCTGCTCTCCCCGCACGAGCGGGTGGTGGTCTGGTGCGATGCGGTCCACAAGCTTTCCGGGCTGGCCGCCCCGTTCGGGCTGGCAAGCGATGGGGGAAGCGTCTGGCTCTTTGGAAAGGACGCCTCCGGCGCCCTGGTCGAGGTGGATCGAGTCGATTACGGGCTCCAGGTGCCTGATCTTTCGATCTCCCGGCTGGCGGAGGGAACCGGCCCCTGGGGACTGTCCGAGCCCACCCCAGGAGAAGCAAACATCCGGGCCGAGCTGGGCTCGGCGGCAGGGCTGCGAATCAACGAGTGGATGGCCTCGCCAACCAACGGACCAGACTGGTTTGAGGTGTTCAACCCGGAGCTGCTGCCGGTGTCGATCGGGGGGATGTACTTCACCGACGATCTCAACCTCCATACCAACAGCCTCGTCCCGGCCCGTTCGTACCTGCCCCCCTGGTCCTTCACCCGATTCATCGCCGACTCCCAGCAGGCGCAGGGAGCCACCCACGTCAACTTCAAGCTCAGCGGTGGGGGGGAGGCTGTCGGCCTGTTCGACTCAACCGGGTTCATGGTGGACGGAATCCTGTTCGGCCCCCAGCTCGCCGGCATCTCCGAAGGCCGGCTCCCCGACGGTGGCTCCACGATCCGCCGGTTCGATTCCCCAACCCCCGGAGGATCCAACCTGGGCGACACCGACGGCGACGGAATGCCCGATGCCTGGGAGCTCGCGCACGGATTGAATCCGCTCTTCAACGATGCCTCCCTCGATGCCGACGGCGACGGGGTCTCAAACCTGGATGAGTTCCTCGCAGGCACGGACCCAACCAACCCGTCGAGCCTCCTGCGACTGCAATGGGTCCCGGAGCGGAGTGCGCTTCGCTTCGCGGCGATGCCCGGCCGGGTTTACGAGATCCAGTTCCGGGAGGATGTTGAGCAGGGGGATTGGCAACTCCTGAGTTCCGTGAGCGCGAGCGCGGAGGGAACCCTCGAGATTCCCATCGGGGACGGATCGGAGATCACTGGCCGGTTCTACAGAATCCGACTTCGCCGGGGATGACCCACCACGCGGCCTCCACCCCCCAGGGGGGGCCGGGCCCCCGCGTGGGGCAAACATCTCGTTTGCTCCAGCCCCTGCACCCGGTAGGCTGCCGGGACGACATGCCATTCCCAGCACACCGTCCGGCGTCGCACGGCCCGGGGCTCGCGGGGTTGCTCGCGGTCCTGCTGCTCGCCTCCACGGCGCCTGCCTCCGCGGGATCCCCGGCAGGCGATCCGCCCGCACCGGCAACGTCGCATTGGGCGTTCCTGCCCCCGCGCCGGCCTGCCATCCCGGAGGTTCGCCAACGCTCCTGGATCCGGACCCCAGTGGATGGTTTCATTCTCTCAAGGCTCGAACGGGAAGGTCTGGCCCCGGCCGCTGAGGCCCCGGCGGAAACCCTGGGCCGCCGCCTTGCGCTGGCGCTCACCGGGATTCCCCTGACGGTGGAGGAACGGGCTCGGTTCCTGGAAGAGGCGGAGCGGGATCGGGAGGGGGCGATCGGAGGGCTTGTCGACCGGCTTCTCCAAAGCCCCCGCTACGGCGAGCACATGGCCGCCCGCTGGCTGGACATGGCCCGGTACGCCGACAGCAGCGGGTTTCAGGGCGATCCCGGGCGCACCATGTGGCGCTGGAGGGACTACGTGATCGAGGCGTTCAACGCCAACATGCCGTTCGACCAGTTCACCCTCGAGCAACTGGCCGGCGACCTCCTCCCCAACCCCACCCTCCGGCAGCAGGTGGCCACGGGGTTCAACAGGAACCACCGGTTCAACACCGAGTTCGGGTCCATCGATGAGGAGTGGAAGACCGAGTACGTGGTGGATCGGCTCGAGACCACCGGGGCAACCTGGCTCGCCCTGACCCTGGGGTGCGGACGCTGCCACGACCACAAATACGACCCCGTGACGCAGCGGGAGTTCTATCAGCTCTTCGCCCTCTTCAGTCATATTCCCGAACGGGGTGTATTCTGGGACGGCAGCGACCCCGCGTTTCCCCCCTCGGTGCGGGCCGCCACGCCCGCGCAGGAATCGAGGATCCGTGAACTTGGGGACTCGATCCGCGAGGCCGATGAGGAGCTCCGCGGGCAGGCCCGTGCCCTGGGCGGAGAGCAGGCCGCGTGGGAGCGCCGGAGCCGGCACCGGTTCGCACGCGAACTGAACTCCATCGAGGGACGCCGCGCGCCTCCGGACCCTCCCCGCCGCTTCCTCCAGGGGCTGACCAACGAGGTGGCCCGCTTCCCGTTCGACCGCTCGATCCCCCCGCAGTACGGGGTCCGGTCCGAGTGGGTCACCAACCGGGTGCAGCTGACAAACCAGTTTGCCGACGGATCCTCGACCCTCTTCACCCAGTTCTATGCCTCCAACGAGGTGACCCGGTTCTCGGAGCTCCTCCATGCGGCGCTTCCCACACCCGGGGAGCTCGACGACGGGGGGGTGTTCGGGCAGGCGCTTCGTCTCCCGGGGGACCGGCCTGCCCTGGCGGTCACGAACGCCCTTGATCGGGATCGCGTCACGGTGGCCTTCTGGCTGAATCCCGACTCCTCGGAAGGGCTCCTTCTCCACAAGCTCTCAGCACAGGCACTGTTCCCGATCGGGCTCCTCCTTTCGCTGACCAACGGGCACCCCCATCTCGAGATTCACCACAAGGTGTTCGAGTTTGACGCGACGATGATCCCGATGGAGATGACGGCCACGAACCTCGTCCTAAGGGGGCGCTGGACCCACCTCGCCCTGGTGCTCGACGGAAAGCGGCGGGAGGCCGGCCCGCGTCTCTACCTGGATGGCGTGCCGGTGTCGTGGGAGCCGTTGAAGGCCTCGGCGCGGGGGCTGAACACGTTCAGCAATGCGGCGCCGCTGCTCGTCGGCGCGGGCCCGCGTGGCGGGGGGATCGCGGGGCGGATGGACGACCTGCGGATCTTCGATCGTCCCCTCTCTCCGGGGGAGGTTCGCCTGCTGGCTGATCTGCCGGACGCCCTGTCGCTCTCGCTCCCTCGAAGCCAACGGACGCCGGCCGGAAGCGAGGCTGCCGCGCGGTTCTACTCGGAACACATCTCGCTGACCGCCGCGGCCAAGCGCTCCGTCCGGGATGCCGCCTCGCGAGCGCTGGGGGAGCTCGAACAGTCAATCCCCCAGGTCATGGTGTTCCGGGAGGAGCCCGGGCCCCCGGAGGCGCGAATCCTCTTCCGCGGCCAGTACGATTCGCCGCGGGAGCCGGTCTTCGGGGGCATCCCCGTCTCCCTGGGCCGCCTCCCCGAGGGGGCGCCAACGAACCGTCTCGGGTTCGCCCAATGGGTGGTCTCGCCCGACAACCCCCTCACCGCCCGGGTGTTCGTGAACCGGCTCTGGGAGTCGCTCTTCGGAACCGGGCTCGTCAGAACCTCAGAGAACTTCGGCACCCAGGGGGAGCCTCCCAGCCACCCGGAGCTCCTTGACTGGATGGCCACCGAACTCATCCGGACCGGATGGGATGTCAAACGGATGATCCGGCTCCTGGTGACCAGCGCCGCGTATCGACAGGACTCCTCGATCCCTTCCGCGCTGCTGCAGCGGGACCCGGAGAACCGGCTGCTGGCCCGCGGTCCCCGCTTCAGGCTCCCGGCTGAGGTGATCCGGGATCGCGCGCTGCACGCCGCCGGCCTCCTGGCCGAACAGGTCGGAGGCCCCTCGGTACAGCCGTATCTCCCGGGCGACTCGGCACGCCCCGGCCCCGAGGCACACCGTCGTTCCCTCTATTCCATCTGGCAGCGGACGCGGTTCAACCCGAGCCTGGCCACCTTTGACGCCCCGTCCCGCGAGGCCTGCACGGTCAAGCGTCCGCGCACCAACACCCCGCTCCAGGCCCTGGCCCTGATGAACGAGCTGACCTATCTCGAGGCGGCGCAGTCCATCGCCGCCGGCGCAGTCCGGTCCGGCGGGGGGGACTCCTCGCGCCTGGAAGCCATGTTCCTGCGGGTCCTCGGACGCCTCCCAACACGCGACGAACTGGGGGCCCTGGAGAGGCTCCTCGGGCGGAGCCGCGAGCGGTATCGCAAGGCCCCCGGCGACGCGATCAAACTGGTGCGCCATGCAGGCGGCGAAGCCCAGCGGCCCGAGCCCGCCGTGGAACTCGCCGCCCACCTTGCCGTGGCCAGCGCGCTCCTGAACCTCGACGAGTTCGTCACCCTGGATTGATCCATGCCTCCCCCCCTGCCCTCCTCCCCCGAAGCCCTCCAGGACCTGCTCAACCGGCGAATCTTCCTTCGTCGGGGTGCCGCAGGCGGGATGGGGCTGATGGCCTTGGCCACGCTGGGGGGACTCGGGGGGCGCGCCTCCGGGGCCATGGGGAGCCCGGGCCCGACCCTCCTCCCGGCCCGTGCCCGCAGGATCATCTACCTTCATCAAAGCGGAGCCCCCTCCCAGGTCGATCTCTTCGACCACAAGCCGGGGCTGGAGTCGCTTCGTGGCCAGGATCTCCCCGCGAGCATCCGCATGGGACAACGTCTCACGGGCATGACGTCGGGGTACTCCCGCCTTCCGGT
>DMJJ01000180.1 GCA_003452185.1 Verrucomicrobiales bacterium
GGGAGGAACGCATTCAGGCAGGGGAGGAGGACCAGCACCAGCAGCGCCAGGGCGGCCACCACCAGGAGCTCCGACTTGGGAATGCGAGGCGTTGTCATGCGGGGAGGGTCAACCCTCGAGGCTCCGGCTCCGGGTTACAAAGAGACCGGCCGGCCGCCACTGGAGGAACAGGATAATGGCGGCCAGCACGGTGATTTTTCCCATCACGGCCCCCAGCCAGGGCTGGAGAATCTGATCGGTGACCCCGACCCCGAGGGATGCGGAGACCGTGCCGGGGAGGCTTCCAACACCTCCCAGCACCACGATCATAAAGCAGTCGACGATGTAATTCTGCCCGAGGCTCGGCCCGACGTTGCCGATCTGGGAGAGACAGGCGCCGGCCATCCCCGCGAGGCCTGACCCAAAGGCGAAGGTCATCATGTTCACCCGGTCCGTCCTCACGCCGACGCACGAGGCCATGGCCCGGTTTTGCATCACGGCCCGGACCTGAAGGCCGAGGGAGGTCCGGGTGAGGATGAGCCACGTGGCGAAGACGCTCAACAAGGCGAACCCGATCACGAAAAGCCGGTTGTAGGCCAGGAGGACGTCGCACACGACGAAGCTTCCGCTGAGCCAGGAGGGGGAGCCGACCTGGACATTGGCCGCTCCGAAGATGTGCCGAAAGAGCTGCTGCAGGACGACGCTCACGCCCCAGGTGGCGAGCATCGATTCGAGCGGCCGCGAGTAGAGGAGCCGGAGAATGCCCCGCTCGAGCACCAGGCCGACCCCGGCTCCGGTGGCGAACGCGGCGGCGAGGGCCACGGGAAAGTACCAGTCGACCCCGGCTCCTGCGGCCCCGAACCACCCCTTGAAGAGGTTCTGGGTGACGTACGCGGTGTAGGCCCCGACCATCATCACCTCCCCGTGGGCCATGTTGATGATGCCCATGAGGCCGAAGGTAATGGCGAGCCCCAGGGCCACCACCAGGAGGACGGCCGAGAGGCTCAGCCCCCGGAAGGCGGTCCCGAACAGGTTCCCCCAGCGCATGTAGTCCTCGATTTGGATCACCGAGGTGTGGGCCGCGGTGAGGGTGGCGGCGCCAAAGAGCGGGGTGTTGGCCCGGGCTTCGGACTCGAGCTTCTTGAGGAAGCTCAGCCCGTTGAGCGACCTCATCTCGCCCAGCCGTGCGATGGCGGCGATCCGTGTGGGGGGATCCTCCGAGGCGATCTGGGTGAGGGCCACGGCCTCGCGGAGAGCCTTGCGGACTTCGGGGTCGGATTCCGCCAGGAGCCGCTCCTCGAAGGCCGGGAGGTACTCCGGGTTTTGATCCTGTCCAAGCTTCACCACGGCATCCCGCCTGAGGCGGGGGCTGGGGTTGGCGAGTGCGAGGAGGTCGAGTGTGGTCTTGATGGCGCGGCGGAGCTTGGAGCTGGTGTCGACGGCGGTGATGTCCGCGGCGGTGAAGAGCAGCGGCTTCCCGGCGGGGTCCTTCAGCGCCTCGCCATCCAGGAGGCGGAGCCCCCGGGCGCGCCCTTCGGTGTCGGTCGCGGAATCCAGCAGGAAGGGGATTTTTGCCCCGTCCGGGGCTTCGAAAAGGTAGAGGTTTCCAAGGCGCCAGGCGGCGAGGCCCTGCTCCACCGAGGGGTCGGGACGGGAGGCGAGCCTGCGGACCAGCGCGGCCTGCGCGGCGGCATCCTCCGAGAGAACCGCCTCGACGAGGAGGGCGCGCGGCATCGGCAGCGGGGCGTCTGCGGCGGCGCCCAGGAGGGCTGCCAGGAGAAGGCCCCCCAGAAGGCGGGCCGTCGCATGGAGGGCCTGGCGGGTGGCGGGCATCAGGTTCATCTCGGGGTTCGGAATTCTGATTTTACCGGAGGGGCGGAGTGCGTGTTCCAAGCGTCCCGCCGCCCCCCCGGGTTGTTTTCCCAACCAACAAACAACATCTCAACAGCCTGCAACCGGGCCGGGGAGGGCCCGGTTGCAGGAAAGGCGGCTCAGTTCTTGGAGAGGAACTTGTCGCTGAACGGCTCGCCGGCAACGCCGGTCATCGTCTTGATGATCTTGAACTGGCCGGTCGCCAGGGTCTCACCAATGAAGGCCGTGTTGATGAGGTGGTGGTTCTTCTGCATGGTCACCTCACCCGCCGGGCCCTTGAACTTCTCGCCAATGAGGGCCTCGCGAACCTTGTCGACCTCGAAGCTGCCGGCCTTCTCGACCGCCTGCTTCCAGAGGTGAACCCCGATGCGCGAGAGGTTCATCGGACTGCAGGTGACCCGGTTCTTCGCATCGACCCCGGTGACGGTGTAATCCACCCCGGTGACCTTCGGGGCCTTGATCCAGGACATGAAGTCGGAGACGAACTTCTTGTTCTCGGGGCTCTTGATTGACATGAAGTAGGTCCAGCAGCCGAGGTGTCCGACGAGGTCCTTGGCCGGGAGGCCGCGGAACTCATCCTCGGAGATCGAGAAGGAGACCACCGGGCAGGTCTCGCTCGTGAGGCCCGCGTTGGCAAACTCCTTGAAGAACGGGACGTTCGTGTCGCCGTTGAGCGTGCTGATGACCGTCGCCTTGCCCCCGGCCGCGAACTTCTTGATGGAGGCGACAATGGTCTGGTAGTCCGTGTGGCCGAACGGGGTGTAGATCTCCTCGATGTCGGAGTCGGGTATCCCCTTCGACTTGAGGTACTGCTTCAGGATCTTGTTCGTCGTGCGGGGGTAGACGTAGTCGGAGCCGAGGAGGTAGAACTTCTTCTTCCCTTCCCCCAGCATGTAGTCGACGGCGGGGATCGCCTGCTGGTTGACCGCCTCGGCGGTGTAGAAGATGTTCTGTGAGAGCTCCTCCCCCTCGTACTGGACGGGGTAGAAGAGCATGCCGTTGTTGCGCTCGAACACCGGGAGCACCGACTTGCGGCTCACGCTGGTCCAGCAGCCGAAGACGACCGACACCTTGTCCTTGACCAGGAGCTCCTCCGCCTTCTCGGCGAAGAGGGGCCAGTTGGACGCGGGGTCGACGATCACCGGTTCGATCATGACGTTCTTGCCCCCGACCTTGATCCCCCCCGATTTGTTGATCTCGTCGAAGGTGAAGAGGAGGACATCCTTGAGGGAGGTTTCGCTGATGGCCATGGTGCCGCTGAGGGAGTGCAGGACGCCGACCTTCACGGTGTCGGCACTGGTTCCGGTCAGCAGCGAGAGGCCCAGGAGGGCCGCAGGGAGGAGTTTGCGCAGATGGGGTTTCATGTGGGTGGATTGTCTATGGAGTTGAGTCTTATTGGAGGGTTGTGGGGGTGATGACGAATGGAGGTGTCGGGTGGGATGAGGCGCGCTAGAACATGTAGGTGGCGCCGGCTCCGAAGATCACCCGGTCCCGCTTGCCATCGAATCCCCCGGTGTAGGAGGTGTGGTCGAAGCGAACCTCGGGCTGGACCTTCAGGTTGGATGTCGGCTTCCAGTTGAACGTGACGGCGATGCTCTCGATTTTGCCGGCGGCGTCGGGCGACGTGATCGCGCTCGCGGCCTGGCCGCGGAACGGGATGCCCTTCAGGCCCGCGCCGTCCTTGTCGTCGAGATACTCCCCGCGGATGGCGATGCCGTGCTTGGGAGTGAAGTCGTACCAGGCCCAGCCGCCGATCGACCAGAGGGTCTGGGCCGGGGCGGAGTTCGGGTCGAAGACGAAGTAGTCGAACTCGTATCCCGTGTGGAACTTCTCGGTGAAGTCGTATCCGCCGATGGTCGAGGCCCCCTTGACGGTGGTGGTGATCGACTCGGCTCCATCCCAACCGATGAAGTTCATCCAGAGCCCCTTGGCCGGCTTGAGGCCGAGGCTGGCGATCACGGTCTTGCCGTTGTTGCCATCCACGGGGCCGGCGTACATGCCGTTCTGGAGCCGCACCTTGAGGTCGAGCCAGTCGGTGAAGCTGTATCCGAGCTGCACGCCGGCGGAGGGGCCGTTCCCGGTGAAGAACCATTGGTAGCCCTGGGAGAAGTTGGGGTTGGCCGCCCCTCCGTCGCCCGACTCCCAGTTGAGGAGCGAGATGAGCTGGCCCGCCTTGATGTCGAGGCCGGTGCCGATTGGGGCGTTGAGCTCGACATAGGCCTCGCGAAGCGCCTCGAACCCGGCGGTGGGGGATCCTGTGTTCAGCACGGGCGAGTCTTCACCCCAGATCAGGGAGGTCTTGAACCCCGCGGACCAGGTGTCGCCGCTGGCTTCCACGGGAGCGCTCGCCAGGGTCAGCTTGACCTTGTTGATCGAGAATGAATTGTGGCTCGTGTTCCAGAGGTAGCCGTCGCTCTTGTGGTCGGCCGGGTCGTTTGAGTTGTAGAAGTAGGAGGCCTGGACGAACCCGCTGATGTTGATGCTCGAGAGGGCGGAGACGAACTTGGGCGCCGGCTTCCCGCTGGGGAGCAACCCCTCCTTGGAGGCGAGGGCCTCAAGGGACTCGAGTCGTTTCTTGAGGTCCCCGTTCTCCTGCTCGAGCTTCTCGAGACGGGAGGCATCCTCTGCAAACGCGAGGGGCATGGCGCTGACCAGCGCTCCGCCGATGCAGAGCGTTTTGGCGAGCGATCTTTGACGAGATGGCTTCATATTCGAATGGGTGTCGTGTGGGTTCTATTCAGCCGGTTCCGATCGTCCGGCTGTTGGGTGGTTCATGGTGTCTGCTGCGTTGCGTTGTTTTGGCGGGGTTGTCCCCGACTGCCGCACCCCTTAACTACCTTCGTGCCAAGATCGGCCTTTGCGGCCCTCGAGTTGTTCATGGTGACGGGTGATCGGGATCATGACCTGCTCCCCAGGCGCGCGTCTGCTGCGTGCGCTGCGGGGGGGGTGTTCCGGGTTGGCGGGGTCCTCCGGGGGCTGGTTTCCTTCGGGGCGGGTCGGGCGGATGGAGGTTCGAACCCCGGGAGGCCTCGCGGCCTGCGGAACTCATGTCGGCTCTTGGGCAGGCTGGCAAAAATCCCTCACGGCGCTGTGAACGGGGTTTTCATGCCCCGTTTCCCCCCGTTCACGACCGCGTTGACGGGCATGTAATCAGTTGACAGCGGCTCAACTTACGCTGTCTGGTTTAGGGAATCCGACCGATGGACCGACCTGAATCCGCTCCGGCCGGGGTAATTACGGGCGACTATGCAAACACACGGCCAACTCCGTCCCTCTTCCCTCCCTTTCCCGGGGAGAATCCTTTGCCTGATCCTCCTGCTCCTGGCCTGCGGCCACGGGCTTGAGGCCGCGACCGTCACCCTGAGGCTGGGCACCCTCGCCCCTCATGGCACCTCCTACCACAAGAGCCTCATGCTGATGGGGGAGAAGTGGAAGGCGGCTGCGAACGGGGGCGTGCAGCTGAAGGTGTTTCCCGGCGGGGCCCAAGGGAGCGAGTCTGACACGGTGGGGCTCATGCAGACGGGGAACCTGGACGCGGCCCTGCTCACCGCGGTGGGTCTGGCCGACATCGAGCCGGCTGTCACGGCGCTCCAGAGCATGCCGATGGCATTTCACTCCCTTGAGGAGGTGGACTACGTCGGTTCGAAGCTCCGTCCGATGCTTGAGCAGCGGCTCTTGGCCAAGGGGTACGTGGTTCTGTTCTGGAGCGATTCGGGGTGGGTCCGTTTTTTCACCAAGACCGCGGCCGTTCGCCCGGATGAGGTTCGGAAGCTGAAGATGTTCTCCTGGGCCGGGAGTTCGACGGAGTTCGATCTCTGGAAGTCGAGCGGCTTCAACCCTGTTTCCCTGGAGACCAAGGCCATCGGTCAGGCCCTGCTCTCGGACACGGTCAGCGCGGTGCCGTTGCCTCCCTTTTTCGCGCTCGCCGGCCAGATGGATCTCCAGCTGAAGCACATGCTTGAGCTGAACTGGGCGCCGTTGGTGGGGGCGCTCGTGATTCGCAAGGCCTCGTGGGAGAAGCTTCCGGTCGAGACCCGGGAGGCGATGCTGAAGGTTGCCACTGACATCGGGCGCCAGATCAAGGCCGATGGGCGGGCGGAGAACGAGACCTCCGTGGCGGCGATGGTCAAGCGGGGGCTTGTCGTGCATCCCGTTCCCCCGGAAGTCGACGCCGAGTGGCGGTCCGCCGTTGGCAAGGTGGAGGGGCAGATTCGCGGCAAGATCGTCCCGGCCGACATGTATGACGAGGTTCAGCGGCTTCTCAAGGAGTTCAAGGCCCAGGGGGGAGCGGCTCCGAAATGAGCTCCGAGGGGTTGCTCGCCCATGGCCCGGCCGGAGGGGCTGACATGCCGGCCCTGCCGGCGTGGCGCCGGCGGCTGCGCGATGGCGAGAACCTGCTCACCGTCGTTGTCCTGGTGGCGATGATGCTCCTGCCCGTGGCGGAGATCCTCCTCAGGGCCACGCTCAAGGTCGGGATCTCCGGCTCCAGCACCATTGTCCAGCACCTGACCCTCCTGACCGGGATGCTGGGCGGAGCGATTGCGGCGAGGGAGGGACGGCTCCTGGCCCTCTCTCCGGCGCAGGCCCTGCTGAAGGGGCGGGCCAAGATCTGGGCCTCGGTGTTCAGCGGCGGGTTCGCCTCGGCCATCAGCGCCTCCCTGGCGGTCACGGGATGGGAGTACGTCCAGGCGATGCGTCCGCTGGGGAAGATCCTGGTCTACGGCGTCCCCGTCTGGACCATTCAGCTGTTCCTGCCGCTCGGGTTCGGCCTGGTTGCCGTGCGGCTCCTCTGGCATGCCGCCCCAGGGTGGGGAGGGCGGTTCTCGGCGGTGGCTGTGGCGGGGGCGACGGCGTTGGTGGCCTTCGGGTCGCACATCTCCCCGGACCGGCTGATGGTGCCCGGGTTGGTGACCCTTGCGCTGGCAACTCTCCTCGGGGCGCCGGTGTTCACGACCCTGGGAGGGGCGGCGCTGATTCTTTTCTGGGGGCACGACCTGCCGTCGCAGTCGGTTCCGCTGAAACATTACAGCCTGACGACGAACGAGATGCTGCCAAGCATTCCGATCTACACCCTCGCGGGCTACTTCCTGGCCGAGGGGGGAGCCTCCCGTCGGCTGGTGAATGTGTTCCAGACCCTGGTGGGCCAGTTTCGTGGCGGGCCTGCGATCGTCACCGCGTTGGTCTGTGCTTTCTTCACCTCCTTCACCGGAGCCTCGGGGGTGACGATCCTCGCGCTCGGCGGGGTGTTGATGCCGGTTCTGCTGGCCGCCCGGTACTCGGAGAGAACCGCCCTAGGGCTCCTCACCGGCGCCGGGTCGCTCGGGATGCTCTTTCCCCCGTGCCTCCCCCTCATCCTGTACGCGATCGTCGCCAACAACAGCGCCAACGCCAATCTCACCCTCAAGCAGATGTTCCTGGGGGGGATCGGACCCGGGGTGCTCCTGGTCATCCTGACCGCCTGGTGGGGGGTGCGGCAGGGGCCGCGGCAAACGGAGAAGGAGCGTCACTTCAACGCGCGCGAGGCCGGGGCCGCCCTCTGGAACGCCAAATGGGAGATGCTCATCCCGGTGGTCGCCCTGGTGGCGTTGTTCACGCTCCCCACGACGGTGGAGGCCGCCGCGGTGACCGCCACCTACGCCCTGCTCATCTCGATGGTCATCCACCGGGACATCCACCCGGTGCGGGATCTCCCCCGCGTGGTGACCGACTGCGGGCTGCTCGTCGGCGGGGTGCTCCTGATCCTCGGGGTGGCCCTCGGGTTCACCCATTACATGGTCGATGCCCAGATCCCGGACCGGATGGTCGAGTGGGCGACCGGGGCGATCAAGAACCGATATGTCTTCCTCCTCGGGTTGAACGTGGTGCTCCTGCTGGTCGGGGGATTGGTGGAGATCTACGCGGCGATCGTGGTCGTGGTCCCGCTGCTCGTCCCGGTGGGGGTCGCCTTCGGCATCGACCCGGTCCACCTGGGGATCATCTTCCTGGCGAACATGGAGCTTGGGTTCCTCGCCCCCCCCGTCGGATTGAACCTCCTGCTGGCATCCTACCGTTTTAACAAGCCGATGATCGAGGTGACCCGGGCGGTCTTGCCGATGCTGGTGCTGCTGTTTGTCGGTGTGCTCCTGATCACCTACGTGCCGGTGCTCACGACCTTCCTCCCCAACTTCTTCAAATAAGGTTTCCACCATGACCACGGATCCCGCCCAGTTCACCCGGAGAGAGTTCCTGGAGGCGGCCGCGGTGCTCGGGGGAGGGGCGGCGCTCGCGGGCTGTGGTTCGTTTGGCGGGGGACGGGCCCCGGGCACCGGGCCGCGGGATGCCATCGCCCGCGAGAACGCGCGGGCAGGGACCCGCGACTGGATGCTCTCCAGGACCCGGGTCGACCCGGCGGTCAAATACCGATGCCCCTGGATCGAGGGATACTGCTCCCAGACCAGCGTTCGGGCCGGGGAGGAGATCGAGTTCTTCGTCAGCACGAACCCCGCCTCCGAGTTCACCCTGGATCTGTACCGCCTCGGCTTCTACGGCGGTGCCGGTGGCCGCCAGGTGGCCTCGCTCGGGCCTTTCAGGGGAACCCCGCAACCGGATCCCCCCGTGGGCGACAAGCGGATCCGTGACTGCCGATGGACTCCCTCCTGCCGGATGCGGGTGCCGGGCGACTGGCTGAGCGGGGTTTATCTCGGCAAACTGACCGAGCGTCGCGAGGGGCTCCAGAGCTACGTCATCTTCATCGTGAGGGATGACCGGCCCGCCGACTTCATCTTCCAGTCGAGCGACACGACGTGGCAGGCCTACAACCGCTGGCCGAGCCAGTTTGCACTCTATGACGATGGCCATAGCCAGTGGTACTGGGGGGATCGCGTGCAGGTGGGGTTCAACCGCCCCTACGGGAAGTATTGCCAGATTCTGGATGCCCCGCTGAGCACCGGGTCGGGAGAGTTCCTGCTCTGGGAGTTCCCCACCGCCTACTGGCTTGAGTCGCAGGGGTACGACGTCACCTACATCTCGAACATCGATACCCATCTGCGCCCTTCCACGCTCGGCAGGGCCCGGGGGCTTCTCTCCGTGGGGCATGATGAGTACTGGACGATCGAGATGTTCAACTCGGTGCGGCAGGCGATCGCGGGCGGACTGAATGTCGCCTTTCTCTCCGGGAACACCTGTTGCGGGCGGATCCTCTTCAGCCCCGACACCCGGGGGATTCCAAACCGTGCCTTTGAGCGGGTCGATGTCTTCAGCCCCCCGTCCGATCCCCCGGAGCCCTTTGACCACATGGCGCAGCTTCCGCACCAGAGCCCGAACTCCAACCTGCTCGTGGGAGCCCGCAACATCCCTCCCGTGACGGGCGGGGCGGACTGGGCTTGCAGCCTGCCCGGGCACTGGATCTTTGCCGGGACCGGGATGAAGGAGGGGGATTCGATCCCGGGGTTGGTCGGATGGGAGTGGCACGGAGATCCGGCCGCGATTCCAGGGCTTGAAGTGGTGAGCACCGGACCGACGTTCAGCGGCCCGGGAAAGCCGAACAAGGGGGTGTACACCGCCACCGTTTACCCAGGGCCCAAGGGGAACTTCGTGTTCAACGCCTCGACCATCTGGTGGGGGGACGGCCTGAGCGCGCCTCCCGGGTATGTTCGCCCGTCGGTGTACGTGAGCCCGAGGGGGCCGGATCCCCGGGTTCAGCAGATCACCCGCAATCTCCTGGAGCGGATGCGTCAGGGGTAAGCCGCTGGCCCCCCAACCCTCCGCCCGAGAACTGTCGAAGGTGGGAAGGGGGATACACGGGGGCCTCTCCCCGGGGTCACTCGGATGGGGGGGGGGCGCGCGCGCGGGTCGCCGCCGCGATTCTCTTGACTTCGGTTCGGTGTCGGGATAGCAAAGCTAATCCACTGCATTAGTAAACTGGCGCACTCTGAGGAGCCCATTTCACCATATGAAAACCAAACCACTCTTTTTTTGGAGCATTGTGAGTCTCGCCGCGGCTTGCGCGCTGCTTTCGAGCCGGGTAGCGGGGCAGGGGAGGCTTGGGCCGAACCTTCCGCCGGAGGGCGTGGTACGGGTGTGGCATGCCTCCCCAACCCTGACCGATCTCAAGAGTCTCCATTTCTATGTCCTCGCGCCCCTGGGGGAGGATGCCGTAGTGCCGTTGGACGCGCGGGATTCGTACGATCCGGAGGGAGGGCCCCTCGTGTTTGAGTGGTCGGAGTTGGATGAGGGGGAGCACAGGATCGGGGATTCGCCTTTGATCCTGTCGGGCTTCCGAGGGGACGACGACAGCAGCGTCCATCGCCTGAAGCTTCTTGTGGTGGATCAGGGCGGGGAGCGGGACGTGGTGGAGTTCAAGCTGACGGTACTGGCGCCCGAAGCCATCGTGGAGGATCTGGCCGACTATCTCTCCGAGCCGGCGACCAGCCATCTGGCGGTGCGACACCGGATGGTCCGGGCGTTGCGCTCGGCCCAGGCCGCATTCACGCTCGGGAAGGCTGGGGCCCGGCGCGGTTCGATTGAGCTCGCACTCTTCCTAAACCTCGCGCGGACCCATCCCGGGGCGCTTGGGGATGCGGGAAACCAGCGGTATACGTTGGGGATCGCCGAGGAGTTGCTGCACGTGGTTCGTGGATCGAGGCACCCGCTGCCCCCCGGCTCAGAGGGGTTCCACCCCCGGCCCGTCAGCGGCGATGTGGGGCGGGGGTCGGCGGGAGAATTTCGATCTCCGGCACCAGGCGGAGATCCGAGGTGAGTCCCTTCAGGGATGGGTCATTGGCGACATCGATCCCGCTGACTTTCCTGCCCTTCGTGCTCACACCAGATGCAAGGATATCGGATGGCTGTGACTCACGGTCGGTACTAAAACGGTTTGGTAAATGGGAATGGGAAGTTCAAGCCTTCCAGGCGGGGTGGGCTTGGAAGGGGTGGGCTGCATCCCCGTGGGGGCCGGGGCGTGGGGGGAGCGGTGGT
>DMJJ01000475.1 GCA_003452185.1 Verrucomicrobiales bacterium
CCCCCTGCCATGACACCCCGATCCTCCGGCCTTCACCGCGCCCGCTGGCTGCTCGTGACCCTTCTGGCACTCGCCTCCCTGCTGGCCGACGCCGCCGACTGGCCCCGGTTCCTCGGCCCGGACGGGACGGGGATTTCGACCGAGACCGGCCTTCTCTCCACCCTGCCCAAGGAGGGCCCTCCGCTTCTCTGGTCGATCCCGGCCGGGACGGGTTACTCCGCTCCGTCGGTGCGCGAAGGAGAGCTGGTGCTGCATCACCGTCTGGGGGACCAGGAGGTGGTGGAGGCCTTTGACGCAAGGACGGGCCGCTCCCGCTGGCGCACCGCCGACCCGACGACCTATCAGGATCCGTACGGCTATAACAACGGCCCACGGTGCACCCCGATCCTCACGGCCGACAAGGTCTACACCTTCGGCGTCGAGGGGCGTCTTCTCTGCCTGGATCGGGCCACGGGCAAGAAACTCTGGGAGCGGGAGACCGCGAAGGACTGGACCATTCCTGCGGCCTTTTTCGGAGTGGGCAGCACCCCGCTGCTCGAGGGGGACCGGCTCATCGTCATGGTGGGAGGGCAGACCAACTCGGGAATGGTCGCCTTCGATGCCGCGACCGGCAAAACCCTCTGGGAAAGCGTCGGGCAGAAAAACTGGGACGGGCTTCCGATGCTCGGCTTCCGTGGCGAGCCGATCATCCATTGGCCCACCTGGGAGAAACAGGCGAGCTACTCGAGTCCTGTGGCCGCCACGATCCATGGGCGCCGGCACATTCTCTGCCTCATGCGGCAGGGGTTGGTGTCGGTCAACCCGACCAACGGGGAGGTCAACTTCAGCCATTGGTTCCGTTCGGAGGCCCGCGACTCCGTCAACGCGATGAACCCGGTGGTGCTTGGCGACAAGATCCTCATTTCCGGTGCCTACTACAGGGTTGGATCAGTCCTCCTGCAGGTGCAGCCCGACGGGCGAAGCGTGACCCAGGTCTGGCGGAGCACCTCCCTCGAGATGCACTGGATGACCCCGATCCTGAAGGAAGGCAACCTCTATGCCTTCAGCGGCCGCAACGAGCCGGACGCCCGGCTCCGCTGCGTGGAGATGCTCACCGGCAAGGTGCGCTGGGACCGGGACGAGAGCTGGCCGCCGCACAGCGCCGAGCAACCCCCGGTGTTTGGCCGTGGATCCTTCCTGATGGCGGATGGAAAGCTGATCGCACTCGGCGAGGGGGGGATGCTCGGGCTCTTCAAACCGAACCCCGAGGCGCTGGAGGAGATTTCCCGCTTCCAGGTTCCGGACCTCCGCTACCCCTGCTGGGCCGCCCCCGTGCTTTCAGAGAAGCGCCTCTACCTTCGCAACGAACGTCGGCTGGTGTGCTACGACTTCTCGGCCCGGTAGCCCACCTACCCCCGGAACCCGACCAGGACCTGCTGCAACCGTTCGATCGGCAGGCCGACGACGTTGGAGTACGACCCGTCGATCCCCTCGATGATCCGCGTGCCATGCTCCTGGATTGCGTACCCGCCCGCCTTGTCGAGCGGGTTGATGACTTTCAGGTAATCGGCGATCTCCTCCGCGGAAAGGGGCCGGAATCGAACCGCCGTTCCTTCGGCGAAAATGTGCTGTTGATGGCGTCGGTGATGGATGAGACAGACCCCGGTGACGACATGGTGGGTCTTGCCCTGCAGCTCCCCCAACATCCCCATCGCCTCCTCCATGCTGGCGGGTTTCCCGTAGACCTTCGTCCCGAGAAACACAAGCGTATCGGCCCCGATCACCACGGCGTCGGCGTGATGCTTGGCCACGGCCCACGCCTTGCGATAGGCGTTGACCTGGCAGATTTCGTGCGGGGAGAGATGGGCTGGCTGGAGCTCCTCGACCTGACCGGGGATCACCTGAAATTCAAACCCCGCCTCCCGCAGGAGGGAGGTGCGCCGCGGCGAGGCCGAGGCGAGGATGATTGGGCTCAGGCTCATGCTCTTCACAGTGAGGAGGCACGCCACCCGCTCCCCGCCCCCATTCCCGGGGAGCCTCAGGAGGCGGGAACCGGCGACAGTGCCTTCCGAAATGACTCGAGACGACTCGTGAACGCCCCATCTGCCAGGACGGGGGTCGCCCCCTCGAGCGAAAGATCCGACTCCAGGTCGATCCACGACTTGCATCCCCCGTACGCGGGCACCATCGGGAGGTGCACAGGGCTGGCAAGCCGGTAAACCCGGAGGGCGATTGCAAAAATGTTCTGCTCCCGTCCCCAATCATAGCGGTCGGCGATCACCTGGTCCTTCCAGATATGCTGTCCCTTCAACCGCTCGGCGACGCCCAGGTCCTCCACCCGAAGCCACTGCTCCACGCGAGCGCCAAACTCAATCCGGAGGCTCGAGGCGTCGGAGTAGAGGGGCTGTATCTCGCCCCACCGGGTCACGGCCGACGGGATCACAGAGTCAGCCTGGGCGTGGTACATCGTTGGGAAGAGCCAGAAGGCGTCGTGCTCCATCTTAAACCCTCCCTTCCCCTCGCTGATCCCACCCTTGCGGAGAACCACGATTTGATCGCCACGGCCGAGGGCATCGACCACCACCGCCCATTCCTTAAATGCTGCACGCACGCCGCTATTTACGGTCTCGTACCCGGTCAAATCAAGCGCGCTGATGAGGCAGGGTTTGATCCCGCCCCGGAGCAGGATCCACTCGACGCGCCAAAGCCTGGCTGATATCACACCGGCCATGTCCCTCCTCCCAATATCCCCCCTCCTCACCTTGGGCGCCGCGCTGTCGGCTGGGTTTCTCTCGATGGCCCTCCAAGCGGCATCGGATGACGCCCCGCTGCAGCTCCACCTGCGAAGCCGATCCAAGGCCGGGGTGCCGACGGAGACCCGGGCAGCCTGGGATCCCCGTCACACCGCCTTGATCATCTGCGATATGTGGGATGACCACTGGTGCAAGTCGGCGGCACGGCGGGTGGGGGAAATTGCGGGTCCGATGAACCGGCTTGTCACGATCGCCCGTTCCAAGGGGATCTTCATCATCCACTCCCCGAGCAGCGTGGTGGGGTTCTACAACGGCACCCCCCAGCGACAGCTGGCCCTCGACGCAGATCGGAAGAGCGTC